>NZ_JAFCUM010000005.1:0-198928 GCF_049896525.1 Flavobacterium sp. DSR3-2 | reverse complement strand
AAGAAGATAGAAAGTAAAGAAAGTGAATTGGTAAAACTAGCAACAATCGAATTACTACAGAACTGGAAAAACTTTATAAATACAATAACTTCTGATAATGGGAAAGAGTTTGCGCAACAATAAGAGATCAGTTCGGCACTTGAAATAGATTTTTTCTTTGCCAACCCTTACAGCCCATGGGAACGTGGTGCAAATGAAAATCTAAATGGATTAATAAGACAATACATACCCAAATCATCATCATTTGATGAAATAACTTTAGAGAGAATTATAGAAATACAAGAGAAATTAAACAATAGACTAAGAAAAAGATTTAATTTTGAAACACCTAATTATATGTTTAATCAAAAAGTTGCATTTGTAACTTGAATCTAGCCTTCAATTCATTGCTGATTACATAATCACTAAAATTGCGACAGTTGTACATCCTACGGTAAGCATAAACAGTGCTGTTGTACTAATAAATGGTATTGAAATAATCTCCCTCTGTGGTATTTACATCATCAAGGACACACATTAGAAGAACAAATTTTAAAAGTATTCCCTCAGCTTAATGCAATTAAAGAGGGAAAAGAAGAAGTTTTAAAAATTGAAATATTAAATAAAGTGGCAGACGACATCACGGAGGTTCTATCAATTGACATTTTAGAAATATTAAAGAGCGTACAGACACCAGAATGAAAAGAACTACTGGTAACAGCACCTACAAGAAATTGGCGGTTCAGTGGCTAATTGAAGCTTTATACTTCGTATCAAGTTTAGTGCTGGCAGACAGTTTAGTGCTTTGAAATCGCCAACTTCTTGTAGCTGCAAACCGTCAAACTGTCTAATAACCTCCTTTCTCCCTGTTAAATAAATTGTATGAAAAATCGCTCAAATAACTTACGCAACTCGTTGATTTTTTGTACATTTAAGTATGAAATTCAACAACGGAACCAATAGAAACCAACTCCCGCTTTTTGCCTCATCGATAAATGATGCCATTGCCCAAGACAACCAAATCAGGCTCATTAACCTTTTTGTAGAGAGTCTAAAACTTACTGATTTTGGCTTTACTTTCGATTTTGTCTAAAATTGATCCAGATCGTTTAAAACAGTATCTAAAAGTATTGGCTTTATATTTTGGGACTCTAAGAGCAATTTTTAAAGCTTTTTACGGACTGTTTTATTTTGATAATCCTAAACCGACTTTTCCCAGAAAGAATTTTAATTGTAGTTTAAATCACATATATTTACTTACTGATTAACAAAATACTGTTCGTTTAGAGGTTTTTAGACGAACTGACGTTAGCACCAATACTATGACGACACAGCAAACAATTAACAATAGACAAAAAATGAAATCAAAACTGACATTGTTTTCGACAATTATCTTGACAACTTTACTTTTAAGTTTCACTAACAAAAATGAAATTGGAAAGTGTTATCTTTCATTTAAGACTTCAACAAACTTGACAGTTGCAGACCCTGACAGACTTCCTGAAACTTCTGAAAAAGTGAGGACATTAAAAACTGACAATGGCGAAGTTGAAGTAACTCGAATAGATGGTTACAGAGTTTTGTACAACAATAACAAGAAAGCCCCATTTGTAAATTTGAAGATTGAACTTTCAGAAAGCAAATCGTACGACAAAGACCAAAAAAATCTTATTGACAATTTAAAGTATTTAAATTCACATTCGCAGAATATGGAAACTAATGACCTAATCGAACTTGAATTTAATGGCTATAAAGTTTATGGCTTTAGCAGAAATACAATTGAAACAGGAAGTACACTTGGGACTTTTGTAATGTTCCCAGGCAACGGTGTGACAGTATATTTCTATTTTAACAATATGAAACCTGAATACCGAAATTTTGAAAGCGTGGACGACTATAAAAAACAATGCGACAGGTTTATGGACGAATACACAAAACACTTGACAACCTGTAAAGAGAAATAAGTACTGGTGCTAACAGCGGTTTCAAGAAATGGCGAGAAATGTGCTAAATTCACATTTTTCTTTCGCAAGAAAAATTATCTTAGTGGAAAATATGCGGTGACGAAGTTCGCCACTTCATGAAGCCGCGAGACGTCAAACTGTCTAATAACCTCCTTCCTCCCTGTTAAATAAATTGTATTAAAAATCGTTCAAATAATTTGCATAACTCGTTGGTTTTTATTATATTTAAGGATGAAATTCATCAACGGAATTAACAGAAACCAACTCCCGCTTTTTGCCTCATCGATAAATGATGCCATTGCCCAAGACAACCAAATCAGGCTCATTAACCTTTTTGTAGAGAGTCTAAAACTTACTGATTTTGGCTTTACTTTCGATTTTGTCTAAAATTGATCCAGATCTTTTAAAACAGTATCTAAAAGTATTGGCTCTGCATTTTTGGATCGTAAAAGATATTTTAAATGCTTTATATGGGTTGTTTTATTTCAAAATTCATCAATTGACTTTTCTCAGAAAGAATTTTAATTATATTTTAAATCACATATATTTACTTACTGATTAACTCAAACAAGGGACAACGAAGGTACTTATACGAACTGCCGTTATAAAGCATTTTAATAAATTGTGTAAAAAACAACCAAAGAAAAATGAATGGAGTTGTTTTTATAATTGACTGCGGCTAAGAATAATATTTTCAAATACTAATTTTACTCATTCAAGCTCAAACGCATAATCATATTGAATTTTCTTTACATAAAAATACTCTAAACATATCTAACTTTTTGGGGCAGTCTAATATACGTATCAGCATCTTGGCTGCAAAAAAAAACCAGGTTATTAAAAAGAATAAGTTGTTGCGAGCAAGGCGTAAGCCGTAACTCCTTTTGGCGCTGCATCACTATTTGAAAATATATCTTCAGATGCTGTATCTAAATGAAACTCCGGAATAATTGTTAAATTTCCCACCTTATAATTCAACGATAATGTATTCCCTACCAAACTTCTTCCTGCCAACAAACCAAGTGATGCAGTCGCTTCTTTAGCATCAAAATATTCTAATCTGTAAGCCAGACTTAATGTTTCATTTAAAGCAAAATTCGCATATCCAACCAAAGAAAACCATTCTCCATCCAAAGTACTATCAAAATCATTGATAGTCATTGCATATGTTCCGTTGAAACCTAATGAAAAAGCATCACTCAATTTTTTTGTACCAACAAAGTCAAACTGAGTTTTATTTTCATCAGAAGATGGGTTACTGCTTCCTGAAGTTACATTAAAATAAGCGCTTCCAGTATCCCCTAAAAATGCAACTTGTCCAACAAATGTTTTTTGAGAAGAACCGGCTTCAATAGTAGTCTTGAAATCTGTTGGGTTTGACACTCCTGCCATAAAACTAAACTTTCCGGAAATATACTGTGCTTTTACACCTGTATTAAAAAACGGACCGTACGTAAACGCATAAGACATACTATAGTTTTTATTATCTACTGCATCCAATAGTTCATATCCGACGTGAGTTCCAAAACTTCCCGCAGTTACTTTGAACTTATCTGAAAACTCATATGTAAAAAATAATTGTTTAATCATAAATGTAGACGAATCATCATTATAGGTAAATTGCGACGCCCTCTTTCCGAAACCCAAGTCAACAAAAACAGCTGCTTTCCCCATTTTATGAGAAGCCTCGAGACTAGCCATTCCCAATTCAAATGAGTTGTGAGAATTTGTAAAACTGGTTAAACTATTATCTATTCCGGAAAAATCATATTTGTAGTACGCATCTGCAGAACCCGCAAAAATAGTTGCAGGTGCAGACGTTGTTTGTTGTGCAAATGTAACTGTTGTTGTTAACAGTACTGCAATCGAAGCGAATTGGTTTTTCATCTTTACTTGGTTTTAATTAGTACTCTAGTTTGGTGATTTTTTGGTTTTGGTTAATAATTTTTTCAAGAAGAGGACTTTAGTTGTTATCAAAAAACATGTTTTTAATGCTCTTTTTGGTATTCTATTTTCCTTTACTTGAAACGAATTTATTAACTTTTATTTCACTAAAATTACTATTTATAACTTTTTTACGTTGATTAAAGAAGAATTATCAATAATGAAAAATGAACAAAAATAACTGGGTATTCCATATTTAAACGAAACAATTTTAAAGATTAAACAATTACTTTTTAAGCTTATACCCCATTTTTTATATAGTAAAAAACAATAAAATAAATTTTAAATAAGAAAATAACCCAAAATACATATTTTTAAATCATCATACCCCATGAAAAATAGTTATTAATAAAAATAAACGATAATTATACTTTTCTTTAAAACATAAAAAATGAGCATAGTCAATTCATTTTTTTTAAAAAAAAGTTCTTAATCACCAATTTAAGTGCGACTCATGACAGTCCAAATAAAAGTGCCAATAGTTTTGCTTTTTTATGAAAATTTTAATTCTTAGTAAATTACTTTTTTATTACATTTAAAACATGATTCGACTGCTGAGCAAAATCTTTGTAGTGCTGTTATTTGTCAGTTTCTCCTTTGTTTGGTAAAGTGATCAATTTGCTACTTAATCCAATGAAAAAAAATATGATTTTTACGAGCAATACGAAAAGAACACAGAAAAAAATAATTTGGAAAACAAAACTAAAACTTTTTTCATGGCAATAATTGAAAATTTCAATAGCTTAGATTACAGCCCATTCAAAAAAAAGAACATCTATTCTTACGATTTGTTTAAAGCAAAAGAATATACTTTAAAAAATGTGACACCTCCACCAAAAAATGGATATTCATTTTAGTTTCGCTAATAAAATAAAATTAGGTTCCAAAAAAGCTTTAATAAATCTACCTACATCCCAAAAAAATGAGAAATATTTACACAATACTCACGCTATTAATAACAATGTCATTAGTAGCACAAACACATGAAATCACCACACATAACGGAAAAAAAATGGAGGTGCATTTCATTAAAATAGCAAATAATTTATTGTACTACACCACCCCACAAAGTCAAGAGGAAAAGAGCATTAGTCAATATGCAATTTCTAAATTGCACGACAAATCAAAAACAGAGACGAAAACCATATCCGAAAAAATAGCACTTTCAGGAAAAGCTGACTACACGAAAATAATCGTATTGAAACCGTCTCAAACAGAAGGCTTGAAAGAATCCGGCATTGTCACTAGCTTTTTAGGAAAAACAAAGGGAGAAACCAATCAATCTTTTTTGGATGCAGCAAAAAAAAGATTGAAACAAAATGCAGCGCTCAAAGGATCTCCATTTATTGTAATTGTTTCCGATAAACCAAAAAATTTGAAAGCGGTAATGTACACGTATTGATGATGCAGCGAATGCTTTAAGTTTTTAACACAAAAAAAATCGAGAGTAGATTTGCGTCTGCAAGTTCTAATCTCGATTTTCATATATTTAGCACGCTACTGTTTTACCCAATAGTCTCAGCTATTGGATAATCACTGATTTCATGTTCATGAATTCTTTTATTCCTATAGTTCCCAATTCTCTTCCATAACCGGATTTTTTTATTCCTCCAAAAGGAATTCTGGAATCAGAGCGAACAAGAGAATTTACAAAAACATTGCCTGCCTCTATTTTTCTGGCCAACTGTAAACCTTTCTCACGATCTTCAGTCCATAGTGAAGCAGCCAAACCATATCTGTGGTTATTGGCAATCGCTACAGCATCATTCTCATCTTTAGCTCTAATAATTGTTGCCAATGGCCCAAAAGTTTCTTCCTGAAACGCTATGTTATTTGAATCCACAAAATCAATTAGCGTGGGTTGAAAATTACAATCATCTCGCTCCCCGCCCACTATTAATTTAGCACCTTGATTTAATGATTTTTCCAATTGATCCGCTAATTTATCGGCTATATCCAAGCGGGCCAGAGGTCCCATTTGTATTCCTTGCTGTAATGGATTTCCCTGCTGAATTGATTGTATTTTTTGTGCAAACAGTGCGGCAAATTCATCCGCTACTTTTTCGGTAACTATAAATCGTTTGGCGCAGATACAAGCCTGACCAGCATTGAGCATTCTGGATTGTGTTGCAATTGTTACTGCTTTTTCGAGATTAGCATCATTCAAAACGATAAAAGCATCAGAACCACCCAATTCCATTATCGACTTTTTGATGTGCTTTCCAGCCAACGAAGCCACGGAAGAGCCTGCCATTTCACTTCCAGTTAATGTAACGCCGCAAACAATATCAGCAGCAATTACAAGCTCGACTTGAGGAATGTCAATCACAATTTGTTGAAATACACCTTGGGGAAAACCAGCTTCTAAGAATGCGTTTTCAATAGCTTTAGCGCAGCCTGTAACATTTGGAGCATGCTTTAAAAGTGTAACATTCCCCGCCATAATTGCCGGAGCAGCATAACGTAATACTTGCCAAAACGGGTAATTCCAAGGCATAATGGCAAACACGGCGCCCAATGGATCATAAACCGACATGGATTTGAAAGGGGTATCGTAAGTTTCCTCTTTTAGCATTTGCTCCGCGTGTTCTGAATAAAAGTCACAATTTTCCGCTGATTTTTCTACTTCGGCAATACTTTCAGATAAAATCTTACCCATTTCATTTGTAATTAGCATTCCTAATTTCTCATTATTTACGCGGAGAATCTGAGCCAATTTTTGCATCTTGTCTGCTCTTTCCTGAAAAGAAGTAGTTTTCCATTTCTGGAAAGCGGTTTCAGAAATATTTAGTTTTTGATTGAGTTGTGCATTCGTCAAAACTTCATATTCCGCAATCACTTCTTGTGAAAATGGATTTATCGATTTAAATATCATGTTTATTATATTTTAAATTCTTTGTCTGTATGTTTTAAAAAAAATGAAAATCATTTAAGAAGCAGGCAATCCGATTAATTCAAAAACAAAGACAAATAGAATAATAAAAGTAATCAAATAGAAATCTTAAGTGCTGTTTATTATTAAATTTTAAGAATTAATTTCCACAAAAATAGTATCCAATAATTCGAATATTTTTTCTTTGTCCAATGGTTTTGTAATATAGTCCATAAAACCGAATTGCATGATTCGCTCTTTGTCTTCAAAGGATGAATACGCCGTTTGGGCAATAACAGGAAGTTCCGGTTTTAATATTTTAATTTGTTCAAACGCATCGAAACCGTTTAAGACTGGCATTTTTATATCCATGAAAACTAAACTTATATGGGGGTTTTCAGCACAAATATCTACTGCTTCCTGACCATTATTAGCGCGTAAAACGGTATGCTTTTTTGATTCTATAATTTTCTTTAACAGCAAGAAATTAATATTGTCATCTTCCGCGATCAAAATAATCTCATTCTCATAATTTCCAGAAAAAGATATCTTTATTTTTGGGATACTTTCCACAACAGTTTCATCATACTTTAACGGTATTGTAAATGTAAAAACAGATCCAATTCCCATAGTTGATTCTACACTTATTTTTCCGCCCAGCATTTCCACATACGCCTTCGTGATAGACAAACCAAGTCCCAATCCTGTTATTTCGGTAGTTGCATTGTCTTCGATTCTTCTGAATCTGTCAAAGATAACTTTTATATGATCCTTACTAATTCCTAAACCAGAATCTTGAATCGTAAACTCTAAAACATCGTTTTCCTTATCTATGAAATATCCAAAAGAAACAAAGCCTTTTTCTGTAAATTTTACAGCGTTCGTTATTAAATTTCCAATTACCTGTTTCAGTTTTGTCTCATCGGTAACAATATTTTTCTGAATCTTATCGCTACTTTCTACTACATAAAACTCAATATCTTTTTCTTTGGGAATGGTAATTTTGATAGATTTATGCAATTCGGCAATGCATTTTTCTATATTCAACCCTTTATAATTCGGTGTAATTTGCTTTGCATCAATTCTGGACATTTCAATTAAATCCTCAATAATTGACACTAAATTATTTCCGCTGTTTTTGATAATTTTCAAATATTCGAATTTCTCTTTTTCCGTCAGATTAGCATCCGTAAGCAAATCACTGAATCCCATAATGGCATTCATAGGCGTTCTAATCTCATGTGATAAATTAGCTAAAAAAGAAGATTTTAGCGTATCGCTTTCCTCTGCTTTTTGTTTGGAAATTTCTAATTGCTTCCTTTGATTACTATTCTCTTCAAAGAGATTTCCAATGTAACCAAACTCTCCTTTGGATTTTTTTAAACTATATATAGAAGTGACATTTCCGGTTTCCAGAATATTTTTAATCAATTTTAATGGATTATAAACCCATTTTTTAGTGTAAAAAGTAAAAATTAAAATATTAAACAAAGAGGCTACAACAACGATAAAAAGAATTTCTTTCGTTTTGCTATAATTTAAATTAAAAGGCCTTTTAAAAAGTAATTTGCTGACCACATTGTTTTTCCAATCTTTTAAATCCACTGCAACAGTGACAAAATCATCCTCAGCATTAACGACGTGATCCACTGCAACTAAATTAACTTTAGAACTGCTAATATTCCCAAGTGAAGTAAAAAAGGATCTGTCTAAAAGCCTCGCGATAAAAAAATAGCCCGAAGGTTTTGTTTTATTCTTTTTTGGGTCATTTGAAGGATGAATTGTTGCAGCAAAAACCTCAACAATTCCCTCAGGAATTTTTATATAAAACCTTTTCAATTTAGATTTGTAAAGTGAAGTCATCATCGCTTTTGGAATAAAATCAAAGCTTTTAAGCTTAGCAGATGTTGTCTTATTTATTATTTTTTGATTTAAACCATAAATTCCAATATAATCCACTTCGTACGATTCAAATTCGCTTACTACATACTTATTGTACCATTTTTCATCCTTTTTTTTGGTAAAATTGACTAATTCATCCCAAAAAGTAACATCAATAATTGTTGCAGTATGCGTTTTAGAGTTCAGCCTGAATAATGATTTTACCTCATTATTATATTGGTCGTAGGTCACTTTATAAAAACGATTCTCTTCCTGAACGGTATAAAGGTACAATGAAGTGTATAGAATAAAAAAGAACACAGTTGCTGATGCAATCAACAACAATAATTTAAAATACGTATTTAGGTTCAATAATCTCTTCATATGACGTAAGAAAATAAAAAAATAACCAAATCATCTTACCTGTAGTTTTGTAAGATATATCACTTTTTTAGCTGGCGCAAGTTAGGCTTTTTTTGTCATAAAAAAAACTCAACAATTTAAACTAACGTACTTTATCATAAACACAATTTGTTTTTAAGTTGCTAAAATCCAAATCTTTATCCAACTTGTGCTCTAATTAAAATTTTATCTCATAGATATAATTCCAATTTATATCTTCTTATTTTTCAAAAAATTGTCCCCCCTGACACCGAAACCAAATAATAATTATGACGAAATCTGAAATGAATAATTCTTACATCATAAAACATTATTCGGATTCTCGAATTTTTTTTCATAAAAAACCCCAAATAGTATGTAACTTTTTGGGGCAGTTCAAAAATTAATTTTTATTTAATTCTATCTAATAATTACAAAGGTATATTCCCGTGTTTTCGGTTAGGAGTAATGCTTACTTTATTTTCGAGCATGCTAAAGGTCTTTATCAATTTGCGTCTGGTGTCTTCGGGTAAAATTACCTCATCTACAAAACCACGTTGCGCTGCAGTGTACGGATTCGCAAACAAATCAGCGTATTCCGCTTCTTTTTCTAACAGTTTTGCTTCATGATCTTCGGCTTCATTTATTTCTTTCTTGAAGATAATTTCAGATGCCCCTTTAGCTCCCATTACGGCAATTTCAGCTGTTGGCCAAGCAAAATTCATGTCGGCGCCTATGTGTTTCGAGTTCATCACGTCATACGCACCACCGTAAGCTTTACGAGTAATCACGGTAACTCTCGGCACGGTTGCTTCACTTAAAGCGTACAACAATTTTGCACCGTGAACAATAATCCCGCTCCATTCTTGATCGGTTCCAGGCAAAAAGCCCGGTACATCCACCAAAACCAATAACGGTATATTAAAACAATCGCAAAAACGGGTAAATCGAGCCGCCTTTTTCGAACTGTTCACATCAAGACAGCCTGCTAAAACCATCGGTTGGTTTGCTATAATTCCAATGCTTTTTCCTGCCAATCGGGCAAAACCAACCAGAATATTTTCGGCATAATTTTTATGAATTTCAAAAAAAGAATCTTCATCAATAATTCCCCCAATCACCATGTGCATGTCATACGGTTTGTTTGGATTATCGGGAATAATATTCGCTAGTGTAGTACGAACCTCATCGTTCAGGTCATAAGGTAAATTGTGTGCTTTTTCTTTATTGCTTTGCGGCAAATAACTTAACAAGCGTTTTAAATCCTCCAGACATTCCACATCATTAGCCGACGTGCAATGAGCCACACCCGATTTACTAGAATGTGTGCTCGCACCACCCAATTCCTCCGAAGTCACGGTTTCATTCGTGACGGTTTTCACAACATTCGGCCCTGTTACAAACATATAACTGGTATCTTCAACCATCATCGTAAAATCAGTCATTGCAGGAGAATATACCGCTCCACCCGCGCAGGGTCCCATAATAGCAGAGATTTGCGGAATCACTCCTGAAGCTTGTACGTTTCGATAAAAAATATCGGCGTAACCACCCAGAGATCGAACACCCTCCTGAATACGAGCGCCACCAGAATCATTAAGTCCAATCATGGGCGATCCCATTTTGACTGCCATATCCATGACTTTACAGATTTTTTCGGCATGGGTTTCGGATAACGAGCCACCAAAAACCGTGAAATCCTGTGCGAAAATATAGACTAATCGTCCGTTTATGGTTCCATATCCCGTAATGACACCATCCCCGTAATACAGTTCTTTTTCCATTCCAAAATCAGATGTTCGGTGTGTAACCAACATACCAATTTCTTCAAAAGAACCCTCATCCATCAAATAATTGACCCGTTCTCTTGCAGTAAGTTTTTTATTGGAATGTTGTTTTGCAATTCTGTTTTTACCTCCACCCAAATGAGCTTCAGCAATTATATCGTTTAATATATTTATTTTGTCTTTCATATTTGTTCTTTTTTAACCGCTGATCCGCTAATTTTTATCTAATTTTCCTTCAAACCATTAAGTTATTAAGAAAACTAAGTGCTGCTTTTTCTAATTAAAATTAAATCTCTTCATTGTGAATAAATATTTTAGATAGGTAAGCGTACGATTTTTTGATCTTCAAAATATTGTTTCAAAGCCACCAAAGCAGCGATTTCAGCTTCTTGTGCCATCTGTTTTTTCAACACATCCGTATTGTAATAGTTTTTTACGAAATGCGTGTCAAATTTCCCGGAACGAAACGCCTCGTGTTCAAAAACAAATTTCCCAAACGGTAAGGTTGTTTGTACACCCTCAACTTTATAAGCTTCAATGGCTTTTAACATAACTTGAATCGCTTCTTCGCGGGTTTCGCCGTAAGTAATCAATTTGGCTAACATTGGATCGTAATAAATAGGAATATCCATTCCTTGTTCAAAACCATTATCCACACGAATTCCCTCACCAACGGGCAATTGATACACATCCAAATGACCGACACTTGGCAAGAAATCATTCATAGGATCTTCGGCATACACACGTAACTCCATCGCGTGCCCTTTTATTTTCAAATCTTCTTGTTTGATTGCCAATGCTTCTCCTCTGGCAACTCTGATTTGCAGTTCTACCAAGTCGGTTCCGGTAATCCATTCTGTAACGGGATGTTCCACTTGCAAACGCGTGTTCATCTCCAAGAAGTAAAAATTGTTATTTTCCTCCAATAAAAATTCGACGGTTCCTGCTCCTAAATAATCACAGGATTTGGCCACCAAAACAGCTGCTTCACCCATTTTTTTTCGCAATTCCGGTGTTAAAACCGAAGAAGGCGCTTCTTCAATTACTTTTTGATGACGACGCTGGATGCTGCATTCTCTTTCGAATAAATACAAAACATTTCCATGACTGTCTGCCATCACCTGAATTTCGATATGTCTTGGCGAGCCCACATATTTTTCGATAAAAACCGAACCGTCTCCAAAGGCAGCAATCGCTTCACTAATGGCGCGATCCATTTGAGATTCGAAATCAGCTTCACTTTCAACCACTCGCATTCCTTTTCCACCACCACCGGCAGAGGCTTTAATCAGTATTGGAAAACCAATTTCTTTGGCAACCACTTTTGCTTTTTCGACATCCGTAATGGCTTGGTCAAAACCGGGAACCATCGGAATATTGTATTGCTTAACAGCCTCTTTGGCCGCTAGTTTACTTCCCATGATTTTTATTGCTTTCGACTTTGGACCAATAAAAATGATGTTATTTTTTTCGGCTTCTTCGGCAAAATCAGCATTTTCACTCAAAAATCCGTAACCCGGATGAATGGCGTCCACGTTTAAAGATTTCGCAACCTCTATAATTTTACTTCCTAATAAATAGGATTGACTAGAAGGGGCGTCTCCAATCCAAACGGCTTCATCCGCAAATTTCACGTGCGGTGCATTTCTATCGGCCGTTGAATACACTGCTACGGTTTTTATGCCCATTTTTTGTGCGGTTTTCATCACCCTGATGGCAATTTCACCTCTATTGGCAACTAATATTTTTTTCATATTTAAATAAGACTAAAAGAATAAAGACCGCTTTGCTGCAAGAGCAAAGAAATATAAATTCTTGGTTCTTTTTATCTGGTATCTTTTATCTCTACTCGAATTCAATTAACAACTGTCCTTTATCCACGGCGTCTCCAATAAGTACCCAAATGCTTTTGATAACTCCATCTCGCGGAGATAGAAAACTATTTTCCATTTTCATGGCACCCAAAATAATTAGGTTGTCGTTCTCTTTTACAGTTTGTCCTACCACCACACTGATTTCTAGAATCAATCCGGGCATAGGTGCTTTGATGAAATTGACTTGTTTGGTAAGTCCGGTTTCAAATCCCATTTCCTTAATCAAAATATCCAAAGGATTTGAAATAGCAATGGTGTACGTGTTGTTGTTTACCTTGACGGTGTAGTTTTTTTGAAGAAAATCAGAAGTTATGATTTCTGCCTGATAAGGAGTGTTTTCATGTAATACATGGAATTTATTCGTCTCCACGCTCACTGCATCCAGTTGTGAAACACTTTCCTTTTCCAAATCAAAATGAAAAGTGTCGTTTACATTAACTTTATAACCAATACTCATTTGTTTTTATTTTAGAATCGTAAAAATAAGTAAAAGAAAACGTTTTCGTAATCGAAAAATAAAAGTTTTATGCTAATTTAATATAGTTTAATAAAACTAATTTACAAAACTAATAATCCAAACTCTCTAAGGATTTTAATTGGTTTTGAGTACCAAAATAATTCAAAGTCTTCCAGAAGTGATTCAAAATCAGCTTTAATTTCTTGGTAATTATAAATTTTAGCATTAGAAACGGAGATTTTCTGTAACATTTCTACCAACCATTCTCCTTCATTTTTATTAGTTTGAATAGAGAAACTTTCCTTTTTATCATGAAAAGTCAGGGTCATCATTTCCCAAGAATTTCCTTTTTTAGATTTGGTAAAGTGTTCTAAAAATGGCTTCCCGCCCAACCAAACGATTTTTGCTGTAGGTTTAATATTGAATTCATTCTCTTCCTGAAGTGCATCAAAAATAAAATCGGGTGAAATTGTAGTCTTTGGAATTTTAAATTCGAACCAATCTTGCAGTTTATACTCAAAACAGATTCCGTGCATAAAATTAAACAAGGATTTCTTAAGTCCAAAACTAAATTTATCATGGTCGATTCCTGTTGCATCCGTATAATTAATATCGTTATTGGCGAAAGTTCCAATGATTTCTGTTTCTTTTACCACACCAAATTTCTCTGGATACAAACCCACGGGACTGTGCGCGGTCATCGCAAATTGATGCCAAAATCCCGACTGTAATACACCAACTTCAAATAATTGACGCACCATTTCAAGACTGTCAACCGTTTCTTGAATGGTTTGTGTAGGATATCCGTACATTAAATAGGCATGCACCATTACGCCTGCTTCAGTGAAATTTCGGGTGACTTTCGCCACTTGCTCCACCGTTACGCCTTTATCAATCAGTTTTAATAATCTATCAGAAGCGACTTCGAGTCCGCCAGAAACGGCAATACAACCGGAAGCTTTTAGAAGCAAACACAAATCTTTGGTAAAACTTTTTTCGAATCGAATGTTTGTCCACCACGTTACGGCTAATTTTCGGCGAAGTATTTCTAGTGCCAAAGCGCGCATCAAAGCCGGAGGAGCAGCTTCATCAACAAAATGAAATCCATTCTCACCTGTTTGGTGAATCATTTCCTCCATTCGATCGCACAATAAATTAGCAGCTACGGGTTCGTAAATTTTGATGTAGTCCAAAGAAATATCACAAAATGTACATTTTCCCCAATAGCACCCGTGTGCCATAGTAAGTTTATTCCAGCGTCCGTCACTCCACATGCGATGCATTGGATTCACAATTTCGATAACCGAAATGTATTTATCCAAAAATAAATCCGAATAATCAGGCGTTCCCACTTGTGATTGTTTGTAATCGTGTTTTAAGGAATTATTTTTATAAACTACTTTTTCTTCTTCCAATAGAAAGGTTCGTTTATAGGAATTGTAATCCGAATTTTCAATATTGGAAATTAATTCTTCAATTGGCATTTCGCCATCATCCAACGTAATAAAATCGAAAAACTCAAACACACGAGCGTCAGAAAGCGACCGCAATTCGGTATTCGGGAAACCGCCACCCATCGAAATTTTAATGTTTGGATAATGCTTTTTTACCCATTGTGCTGAACGAAAAGCCGAATATAAATTTCCTGGAAACGGAACTGAAATCAAGAATAATGTAGGCTGGATGGTCTCTATTTTTTCTTTTAAAATAGAAAGAAGAACGGTATCAATATAAGTTGGTTCCTGTTGCAGGGTTTCATATAATTCGTCAAAAGAATTCGCACTCCGCCCCAATCGTTCTGCATAACGGCTGAAACCAAAATTAGCATCAACACATTCGACAATAAAATCTGAAATATCTTCAAGGTATAAAGTCGCCAAGTGTTTCGCTTTATCCTGCGTTCCCATCGTTCCAAAAGCCCAATCCAATTCTTCCAATTGTGCAAATCGAGACGCTTCCGGCAAGAAATCTTCCTGACAAATTTGAAGCGCCAATGTTGGATTTTTTCCTTGAAGGAAAGCAATTACGGGATTTATTGTTTTTAGGTACTCATCTTGTAAAGCTTGAATTCTTTGGGAGTTGGGTGTTAGATTTTGGTTGTTGGAAGCTGTAAATGCAAACACATTCTCCAAACCTTCTTTAGAAAACAATTTCAAAATCACTTCGATACCCAAATCTGCTTGAACAGACTCAATGTTTTTGGTATTCAGAAACCCTTTAATATATGCGGTTGCCGGATACGGTGTATTCAGTTGAGTAAAAGGCGGCGTGATTAAGAATAATTTGGTTTTCAAAAGAAATAAGTTTGGTGCAAAAATAAGGGATAATTCTGTTCTTTCAACAAAAGTAAAAGGCTGCATTTTTATTTATTCTTTGGATTCAAATATAAAATAAAGTCATTTTTAGTTTTTACGTAATCTGTAGATATTTAATTACATTTACGCTTGGTTAAATTATTTATATGAGACAAAAATTACTTTTCCTTTTTTATTAACAACCCACTTTCACATACTCGAAAATAGAAATTAAACCGTTACAAATTATAAGCCCCAAACTAAATGATAAAAAAAATAAAATTCATTATATTCTCTTTAATAATTATAGTGTTTTTTCCTAGCAAAATTAGTTCTCAAACGATACAATGGCAAAATACAATTGGAGGTAATGATTACGATTGGGGTGATTTTATAGAAGTATCAAATGATGGGAATTATCTTTTGGGAGGATATTCGTATTCTAATATATCTGACGATAAAAGTGAAAATTCAAGAGGTGCAGGTGATTATTGGTTTATAAAAATTGATGACAAGTCTGGTAATTTATTATGGCAAAAAACTATTGGCGGAAACAATTTTGACCATTTAACATCAGGAAAAGAAACAAAAGATGGAGGTTATATTCTTGGAGGCTACAGCTCTTCCGGAATATCTGCAGAAAAAACGCAAAGCTCAAGAGGAGCTGATGATTATTGGATCGTTAAACTGGATGCTAACAGAAATATTATTTGGGATAAAACTTTTGGTGGAACTGGAGTGGATCGATTAACATCAATTATTGAAACTTCTGACGGAGGTTATCTGATAGGAGGTTCATCAGATTCTAATATCTCAGGTGAAAAAACAGAGAATAGTCGCGGTAGTCTTGATATGTGGATCATAAAAACTGACTCTTTCGGAAATATAATGTGGCAAAAAACATTTGGAGGAAGTAACGGTGATTGGGTCCAATCTATGATAAAAACACCCGATGGTAGTTATCTGTTAGCGGGATCTTCACATTCAAATATTTCAGGTGACAAAACTCAAAATTCAAGAGGCGGAGGTGATTATTGGGTTATAAAAATAGATAGTTTAGGAGCTATAGTATGGCAAAAAGCAATTGGAGGAAATAATGGTGACTACGCAAAATCTATAATAGCAACATCTGATGGAAATTACCTTATAGGAGGTAATTCTTTTTCTACTATTTCTGGAGAAAAAAGGGAGAACAAAATCAACAACTCTGATGATGCTTGGCTTCTAAAATTAAACAACGATGGGCAAATTCTTTGGCAAAAAGTCATTGGAGGAGATGATACGGAAATATTAGCTGACATCCGAATGACCTCAGACAACGGTTTTATTCTTGGTATTATGTCATATTCAGGAATTTCAGGTAATAAAACAGAAGTGTCAAGAGGACAACGCGATTATTGGATGGTAAAACTCGATTCCAGCGGTAAATTTGAATGGGATAAAACTATAGGAGGCAATAGTCTTGACCAGACGCAATCCATAGTACAAGCCAAAGATGGAGGCTATGTAACGTTAGGCTGGTCACAATCTAATATATCCGGAGATAAAACAGAAAATAAAAGTGGATTGCAAGATTTTTGGGTGGTTAAACTCAAATTATGTTCTCAAAATCTCTCGGCAACCAGCAATTCTCCAATTTGTCGGGGTAATTCCATACAGCTTTCTGCAACTGGTGGAACAAATTATGCTTGGACAGGACCAAATGGTTTTACTTCGATAGAACAGAATCCATCAATATTAAATACAAATGCATCACAAAGTGGTCAATATAGCTGTAACATCACTGGAACTGGTGGATGTGATGCTATAAAGTCCGTAACTATTGTGATTAATGTTCAACCCTTACCTACAGCAAATTCTCCGCAGGAATTTTGTACGCAACAAAATGCGACTTTAAGTGATCTAATTATCACCGGCCAAAATATAAAATGGTATGATTCAATAACGGGAGGTTCAGTATTACCGAAAACAACTTTACTACAAAACGAAAGGAATTATTATGCATCACAAACTATCGACGATTGTGAAAGTAGTCGCATTTTGATAAATACCCGGATTTCGGCAGTTGGAGATTGTGATTTAACAATTGATGATCCATCAGTGTCATTTCCAAAATACTTCACTCCAAATGGCGATGGCTTTAATGATACTTGGAATATTAAATTTTCAGACTCGGAATCCAACTTGACTGTAAAAATATTTGACCGTTATGGAAAATTAATCAAAGAATTAAACCAAAATGGACCTTGGAACGGAACCTTGAATGGACACGAACTTCCATCCGATGATTATTGGTTTGTAGCAACCAGAACTGATGGAAAAGAATACAAAGGACATTTTAGTTTGAAGCGATAAGTATTATTTTGCTAAACATATCTTAAACCAAAAAAACCTAACTTTACTTTTTAGTACTTTAGCATCAAATTTAGAAACTCAAAACATGCCCACCGACTGTATCAGCTATCAGAACTCAGGATATTTTTCTGCTTTAATGAATGATTATTTAGAAGAAAAAAGCAATCTTCACTCTTTATACCATCGTTTTCCAACTCTTAAAAACTTCGAAGAACAAATTCAGGAGAAGCAAGCTAATTTTAATGATAAATCAAGAGCTACTTTAGTTTCCGTTTTACAAAAACAATACGCTAAAAGCGAAACGTCGGCTTTAACAAATCAAAATATTGAAGCTTTAAATAATCCAAATACATTCACGGTTACAACTGGTCATCAATTAAATCTTTTCAGCGGACCTTTATATTTTTTTTATAAAATCATTTCGACTATTAATTTGACAACCGAATTAAAAGCGAAATATCCAACTTATAATTTTGTACCCATTTACTGGATGGCAACCGAGGATCATGATTTTGAAGAAATCAATTATTTCAATTTTAAAGGCAAAAAATTCCGTTGGAACAAAGAAAGTACAGGTCCTGTTGGTCGATTGTCTACTGCAGGTTTAGCTGATTTCCTTGAAGTATATGCGCTGGAATTAGGCTCTAGTACGAATGCAGAAACGATAAAAAAACTATTTACCGATTCGTACCTTGCTCACGATAATTTAGCAGATGCCACGAGATTTTTAGCAAATTCGCTTTTTGGTGCGTATGGGTTAGTCATCTTGGATGCAGATAATCAAGATTTGAAACGCAACTTTGTACCTTATATAAAAGAAGAATTATTACAGCAATCTTCTCACAAATTAGTGTTGGAAACTGCTGAAAAATTAAAAGAGTACACGGTTCAGGTAAACCCACGAGAAATCAATTTGTTTTATATTGAAGATGACATCAGAGAACGCATCCTATTTGAAAACGATATTTACAAAGTAAACCATACTAAAATAGAGTTTTCTGAAACAGAAATTCTAACCCTTTTAGAAAATCATCCCGAAAAATTCAGTCCAAACGTGATTATGCGTCCATTGTTTCAGGAGGTGATTTTGCCAAATTTATGCTATATCGGCGGAGGTGGAGAAATTGCGTATTGGTTGGAACTAAAATCCTTTTTTGCTGCTGCAAAAGTAACTTTTCCAATTCTTTTATTGAGAAACTCTGTGCTATTAGCCACTGAAAAACAAGCGAAAAAAGCAGACAAATTAGAATTGAATTGGGCGAATTTATTTTCGAAACAGCCCGATTTAGTAAATACTAAAACTACAGTATTATCAGATTTCCCAGTTGATTTAACGCATCTAAAAGCCCAATTGCAAAAACAATTTAGCACGCTTTATGAAGTAGCGAATAAAACAGATGAATCTTTTCTTGGAGCTGTAAAAGCGCAGGAATCAAAACAAATTAAAGGATTAGAAAATCTGGAGAAACGTTTGCTGAAAGCACAAAAAAGAAAGTTATTCGATATTTTACAACGCATTACCGACTTGCAAAACGAGTTATTCCCGAACCAAAGTCTACAGGAACGACAAACTAATTTCTCTGAATTTTATTTGGAATATGGTGAAAATCTGATTCCAACATTGATTAAACAACTCAAACCATTGGATAATACATTTGATATTATTGTACTTTAATCAGATTACGCTCATTTGAATGCCGTATTTGTAAAAATAATCAATAAAAAAATACTAATTTTGCACAAAATTAAAAAAAAATAAAAAGATGGCTACTAATAGAACATTTACAATGATTAAGCCTGATGCTGTTGCTAACGGACACATCGGAAACATACTTGCAATGATTACAACTGCAGGTTTCAAAATCGTTTCTTTGAAATTAACACAATTAACTGTTGCTGATGCTCAGGCTTTTTACGAAGTACACGCTGCAAGACCATTCTACGGTGAATTAGTTGAATTCATGTCAAGAGGACCAATTGTTGCTGCAATTTTAGAAAAAGAGAATGCAGTTGAAGATTTCAGAACTTTAATTGGTGCTACAAATCCAGCTGAAGCTGCTGAAGGAACTATCCGTAAAGCATACGCAACTTCTATCGGAGAAAATGCAGTTCACGGTTCTGATAGCGATGAAAATGCAGCTATTGAAGGTGCGTTCCATTTTGCTGGAAGACAGCAGTTCTAGTATTCAGTTTTCTGTCGCAAATTAAACTGAAAATAAAAATACAAAAAATCCCATTTCAAAATTGAAACGGGATTTTTTTTTACACAAATCTCCCGTCCTGAAATAACGATACACAAAATGTCCCGTCCTGAAATAGCGATACACAAAAAACCATCATTATGGAAGCAAATATAAATTATGTGAAGCGAAAAGAGATTATAATATATCTTTATTTATGCCTTAGTCTGATTGGGTTTTTCCATTAATATGTTCCCTTCAAACAAAATAAAGGAACAAAATTAAATCAAATTTAAATAATGGGAAAAAATAAATCGGAACAGAATTACTTCTGTTCCGATTTAGCTGTTTTAAATTGTAAATCTAGTCAAACTTTTAAAGGATAACTCATTTAAAAATTATCAGGACAACATATCTTTCAACAAATCTATTATCTATGAGTCTATTATCTTTTATCTCAAATAAACTTCTAAATAAATCTTATTCTTTGGCAGCCAAATACCTTTCGGCATCAAGAGCAGCCATACAACCAGTTCCGGCCGCAGTTATCGCCTGACGATACACATGATCAGCAGCATCTCCCGCTACGAAAACGCCTTCAACATTTGTTTTGGAAGTTCCAGGAGTATTGATAATATATCCTGTTTCGTCCAATGTAATAAAATCTTTAAAAATATCTGTGTTGGGTTTGTGTCCAATAGCTACGAAGAAGCCGGTAACAGGAATATCAAAAACTTCATTAGTATTTTTGTTTAAAGCCTTTACCCCAGTAACTACCTGCTCATCTCCTAATACTTCAACAGTATCGTGGTTCATTAATATGGTAATATTCTCTGTTTTCCGAACGCGCTCTTCCATGATTTTAGAAGCTCTAAATTTTTCGCTACGCACTAACATGGTTACTTTTTTACAAAGTTTGGACAAATAGTGTGCTTCTTCACAAGCTGAATCTCCTGCGCCTACGATTACTACTTCTTGATTTCTATAGAAAAAACCGTCGCAAACTGCACATGCCGAAACTCCGCCACCCATTTTTAAATAGTGCTGTTCTGATGGCATTCCCAAATATTTAGCTGTTGCTCCTGTAGAAATAATTACGGTTTCGCAATGCAATTCTATCGTATCATTGATCCAGACTCTATGGATCTCACCTGAAAAATCAACTTTAGTAGCCCAACCATCACGTACTTCAGTTCCAAAACGTTGTGCTTGTGCCTGCAACCCCACCATCATTTCTGGACCAGTTATCCCTTCAGGATTTCCAGGCCAATTTTCTACTTCGTTGGTTGTTGTCAGCTGACCTCCTGGCTGCATTCCTTGGTATAAAACAGGATTCATATTTGCTCTGGCTGCATAAATAGCTGCAGTATAACCTGCTGGACCAGAACCTATAATAAGACATTTAATTTTTTCGATTGTATCAGACATAGTAAGTGTGAATTATAATTTTTTAACAATGCAAAAATAAGTCATAATTGCTTTATTACAGAACCTGAAGCATCAGTTTTTATTATTCTGCAATAAAAAAATCCCTTCTGTTAATACAGAAAGGATCTTTAGTCGGGGTGGCAGGATTCGAACCTGCGGCCTCCTGCTCCCAAAGCAGGCGCGATAACCGAGCTACGCTACACCCCGAAAGCGGTGGCAAATATAGCACTATTTTCGGCTTCTGCAAAACTATTTCGGAAATAAGAAATAAATTTATTTTGCTCAGAAAACGGTATAAAAACAAAACTACAGATCATATTTAAATGTCAAGTCCCATATCCCAGATGGACGTGAAAAGCTTCCCAAAATACTCCTTTTTTTTTAACACAAAAGAGCAACTGAATCACGGCTACAGAAAAAAAGAAGTAGTTCCAGTCCCGAACTATGGGGATTTCAACGTACCGCTAAAATAGCTTCAGAAAATCTATTCCATTCTAAAAATGGGAATGTGTCAAAAGACAAGGAATCAAGCTTTAACAAATGTTAACAAAATAGATTTTTAGAAACCATAAATAATTGTATTTTTACGGTTCAAAATTTAGAAAAATAAATGGGCAAAATCATCGCGATTGCTAATCAAAAAGGAGGAGTTGGAAAGACTACAACATCAGTTAATCTTGCTGCTTCATTGGGAGTTTTAGAAAAGAAAGTATTACTTATTGATGCTGATCCACAGGCAAATGCGTCATCAGGATTAGGAATTGATGTTGAATCTGTCGAAATAGGAACGTACCAAATTTTAGAGCATAGTCATACGCCAAAAGAGGCCATCATAAAATGTTCTGCCATAAATGTAGACGTGATTCCATCACATATCGATCTAGTCGCCATTGAAATCGAATTAGTCGACAAAGAAAACAGGGAATATATGCTTAAAAAAGCATTGGAAAGTGTCAAAGATGATTACGATTATATCATTATAGATTGTGCGCCATCGCTGGGATTACTAACCCTTAATGCTTTGACCGCTGCTGATTCCGTGATTATTCCTATTCAATGTGAGTATTTTGCACTGGAAGGTCTAGGAAAATTGCTGAACACCATAAAAAGTATCCAAAAAATTCACAATCCGGATTTAGACATCGAAGGATTGTTATTGACCATGTTTGACTCCCGTTTGCGTTTGTCAAACCAAGTAGTTGAAGAGGTTCAGAAACATTTTAACGACATGGTTTTTGAGACAATCATTCAGAGAAATGTAAAATTGAGTGAAGCACCAAGTTTTGGCGAAAGCATCATAAACTACGACGCTACAAGTAAAGGCGCAACCAATTACCTGCATCTGGCTCAAGAAGTTATAAAGAAAAACAGTAAATAGTTTTATGGCAAAAGCACTTAAAAAACAAGTCTTGGGAAGAGGATTATCGGCATTATTAAAAGATCCGGAAAACGATATAAAATCTGTTACCGATAAAAATGCTGACAAAGTCGTAGGAAATATTATTGAACTTGAAATCGAGGCGATTGAAATAAACCCGTTTCAACCAAGAAGCAATTTCAATGAGGAATCATTGCGAGAATTAGCAACATCTATCAAAGAATTAGGTGTAATTCAGCCCATTACCGTGCGTAAACTGGACTTCAATAAATACCAGTTAATTTCCGGGGAACGTCGTCTTCGCGCGTCGACTCTCGTGGGATTAAAAACAGTTCCTGCATATATTCGTATTGCAAATGACAACGAATCATTGGTTATGGCCTTGGTAGAAAACATCCAGCGTCACGATTTAGATCCAATTGAAATTGCACTTTCATATCAACGTTTGATTGACGAAATTCAATTGACTCAGGAACAAATGAGCGAGCGTGTAGGGAAAAAACGTTCTACAATTGCTAACTATTTGAGACTTTTAAAACTGGATCCGATAATCCAAACTGGAATCCGTGATGGTTTCATCAGTATGGGGCACGGCCGGGCTATCATCAATATTGAAGACCAAGATATTCAAACTGATATTTACCAAAAAATTGTCAGTCAAAATTTATCGGTTCGTGATACAGAAGCTTTGGTGAAAAACTATCAGGAAAGTTTAAAACCTAAACCTGCCGGAAAACCAAAAGCAGCTTCGTTTGAAATAGCGGATGCTCAAAAAAGCACTTTTACTAATTATTTTGGTACCAAAGTAGATGTAAAAGTAGCCGGGAACGGTAAAGGAAAAATTACTATTCCATTTCACTCTGAAGAAGACTTTAACAGAATCATAAAATTAATAAACGAATAGTGAACAAAATCATTTTCATCGTTCTATTCCTTTTTACAGTGGGAAATACTACTGTTTTTGCGCAAACGGAAACAGAAGCGGTTTTGGTCGCTGAAGACACTTTGAAATCAAATGACATTGATCCTTTGACACCTGCAAAAGCAGCTTTTTATTCCGCCGTTCTGCCGGGTTTGGGTCAGGCTTACAATAAAAAATACTGGAAAATACCGCTTGTATATGGAGTTTTAGGAACGAGTATTTATTTTTATGTTGACAATAATAAAAAATACCATCAATATAGAGACGCTTATAAAAGTAGACTGGAAGGTTCCGTTACTGACGATTTAGCTTTTCTGGACAACAACCGTTTGATTGCCGGACAGAAATTTTACCAACGCAACCGCGATTTATCCGCTTTAATGACTGTGGCGTTTTACGCATTAAATATTCTTGATGCCAATGTGGATGCCGCTTTAATCCAGTTTAATGTAGATGAAAACTTGTCCGTAAGACCTATTCTTTATCCGAATGATGTAACGTTAAAGACGAATGTAGGACTAACTTTTAATTATAGTTTCTAGCTCCAAAAATTAGTTGATAGGATTAGATAAATAAAACAATGCGATATGTCATTAATCAAAAGAATTGGGAAGAAATATTTTTTTATTGCAACTACCATTTTATTACTAATCACTTTAGTAAATTATTCCGAAAGTAAGACATTCGATATAATCCGAATGAACACTTTCTTTTCAGGATTCATCGCCGGAGTTTTATTAGCGTTACTAGCTGCAGGACTCTTTAATTATTCGAAATTTAAAAAATAAAAAAAATGAAAATTGCGCTTTTAGGATACGGGAAAATGGGCCAGGTAATTGAAAAAATTGCGCTGGAAAGAGGCCATGAAATCGTTTTGAAAAAGGATGGAAATACTACTTTTGATGGCCTTTCAACTGCTGATGTAGCAATTGATTTCAGTGTTCCAACTGCTGCAATGAGTAATATTTCAAGCTGTTTCCATGCAAATGTACCGGTAATTTCCGGCACCACAGGTTGGCTGGAACACTATGACGAAGTAGCAGCACTTTGCCATGAAAAAAAAGGAGCATTTATCTCCAGTTCTAACTTTAGTTTAGGGGTAAATATATTCTTTGAACTAAATGAATATTTGGCTAGAATCATGTCGAAATTTGACAGTTACAAAGTAGCAATGGAAGAAATTCACCATACACAAAAACTGGATGCACCAAGCGGCACTGCGATTTCATTGGCAAAAGGAATTATTGAAAATAGCTCCTACAATAATTGGACATTAAAAAATCCGGAAGCGGATCAAATTCATATTGAAGCCAAAAGAATCGGGACTGTTCCGGGAACGCACACCGTATCGTATAAATCGTCTGTAGACGCAATAGAAATCAAGCATACCGCACACAATCGCGAAGGCTTTGCAGTTGGGGCGGTTATTGCTGCGGAATGGATTGTGGGGAAACAAGGTATTTTTACAATGAAAGACGTATTAGATTTAAAATAAAAATTATTCGCCTGTTTAAGAGCCACCGTTTCTTCTGAAACATACTTAAACTTTAAACTTTAAACAAAAAAAAACGATGACACTACTTCAATGGTTTGTATTTTTTCTGCTGGTACAGATAGTTCACTTTTTAGGAACTTGGAAATTATATGAAGCTGCCGGAAGAAAACGTTGGGAAGCTGCCATTCCAGTTTATAATGCAATTATTTTGATGAAAATAATTGGTCGTCCTACGTGGTGGACTATCTTATTATTTATTCCAATAATCAATTTAATTATCTTCCCAGTTATCTGGATTGAAACATTGAGAAGTTTTGGAAAAAGATCTGGATTAGATACTTTATTAGGAATTATTACGCTAGGATTCTATATCTATTATGTAAACTATACCCAAAAATTAGAATATGGAGCTGATAGAAGTTTAAGCCCACAAAACAAGGCTGCTGACACGGTTAGCTCATTGCTTTTTGCAGTTGTTGTAGCGACAATCGTTCATACTTATTTCATTCAACCTTACACGATTCCGACTTCTTCGTTGGAAAAATCTCTATTAGTTGGTGACTTTTTATTTGTCAGCAAAATGAATTATGGCGCCAGAGTTCCCATGACAACTGTTGCTTTACCAATGGTTCACGACTCTATTCCTTTAACCAAAAGCAAATCGTATCTGACTTGGCCACAATTACCGTACATGAGATTGCCTGGAATTCAAAATATAAAACGTACTGATATCGTTGTTTTTAACTGGCCTGTTGATACCGTTTACAGATTTTTTGACACTTCAAAAAGACGCGCTTATAAACCAGTCGACAAAAAATCAAATTATGTAAAAAGATGCGTGGGAATTCCCGGTGATAATTTATCCATAAAAGACGGTGTCGTTTACATCGATGGTAAAATACTACAATTACCGGAACGAGCTAAACCGCAATTCTCTTATAAAGTAGCAATAGATGGAAAAACGCCTATTGATTTTGAAACTCTATACAAAGAGCTAGATATCACAGATCCTTCAGGATTCATAAATGAAACTACAAAAGACACTATTTTCATGAGTGCCTTGACTGAAGCCGGAGCGGAAAGATTGAAAAACACACCTGGTGTAACTGCTGTAATCAGACAAATATCGAGAGATGTTGACAAGGCAAACTATGGAAAAGGAGTATTCCCGCATATCAATAAATGGAATAGTGATAATTATGGACCAGTTTACATTCCTGAACAAGGAAAAACAGTGGAGCTGAACAGCGAAACATTGCCATTTTACAAAACTATTATTGATGATTATGAAAATAACGACTTAAAAGTAAATGGTACAGAGATCCGAATAAATGGTAAAGTTGCCACTAGCTATACTTTTAAACAAAATTATTACTGGATGATGGGTGACAACCGTCACAACTCAGAAGACAGTCGTTATTGGGGATTTGTTCCTGAAAATCATATCGTCGGAAAACCTATTTTCATATGGTTGAGTATCGATCCAAACGGAAAAGGAATAAACAAAATTCGTTGGGACAGAGTTTTCACAACTGTAAGTGGTGAGGGTCAACCGCAATCATACTTCAAATTATTTCTACTTGGATTACTAATTTTATTCGTCGGAGAATATTTTTGGAAAAAAAGAAAAAATAGAAAAAATTAGACAAAAGTCTTACAGTCGAAAGTCATAAATCTACATTTAATACAGCGTTATGACTTTCGACTTTATGACTTTAAAAACTTTAGACAAAGATGAACATTCTCCTCCACCCCACTTATTTCCCATCAATCAGCCATTTTACAGCAATGACTCAGTCGGAAAATATTACGTTTGAGATAGAAGATAATTTTCAGAAACAAACAAACCGCAATCGCGCTTACATTTACAGTCCAAATGGCATTCAATTGTTAAATATTCCGGTAAAGCATTCGAAAGAAAGCCATCAAAAAACCAACGATATTAGAATTGAAACCGAATTTGATTGGCAAAAACAACATTTCAAATCACTGGAAGCAGCTTACAGAAGTTCTCCCTTTTTCGAGTTTTTCGAGGATGACCTGCGTCCTTTTTTTGAAAAAAAACATGAATTTTTATTGGATTTAAATTTTGAAGCTTTGGAAGTTGTGTCAAAATGTCTTCGAATGAAAATGAATTATACAACAACAACCGAATATTTTCATGAAGTTGATACTACTGTAATTACCGATTATAGAAGTTTGGTAAACGGGAAAAAAGACTTTTCAATATTTGAAAATTACACTCAGGTTTTTGACGACAAACATGGCTTCATAAACAATCTCAGTGTGTTGGATTTACTTTTTAATGAAGGAAAATATGCAATGGATTATTTAAGAAAACAGCAACTGATTATCAGATAACAATTCCATTCGAGTTATTCAAAAGATAATCGTGCCATGATAGGAAAATGATCCGAGTTTATAAAACGAGGGAAATGTTCAAAACTCTTGACTTTCATTTTTTCATCAGCAAAAATATAGTCTATTCGAGCGGGATAATACCTAAACTTGTAAGTTTCTCCAAAACCAATACCCGCCTCTTCAAAGCTATCTTTCATCTTACCTTTTATATTTCGGTATACGTAGGAAAACGCGCTGTTGTTCATATCGCCACAAATAATTGTAGGGTAAATACATTTCATTTTGTGCTCTTTGAACAGCTCTGCTTGTTGCTGTTGCTGCTTGAATGCTTTACTGATTCTAATGAAAAGCATCTGTGATTTTTGTTGATTGATGGCATCTATATTTTCATCAATCTCGTTTACATCCGGAGAAATCTTAATGGACTGTAAATGCATATTGTACACTCTGATAATATCTTTCCCTTTTTTGATATCTGCAAATACTACGTTATTGCTGGAATTAGGAAAAATAATATTCCCTTGGTTAATAATTGGAAATTTAGAAAAAATTGCCTGACCGGTTTTTATTTGGTTTCCATCTGTAAAAATATAGCGATGCGGATATACTTTCAAATCAATATTAGCCGAAGAGGAGAATTCTTGCATACACAATATATCGGGATTTTTGTCATTGATGAAAGCCAGAATATCCGAAGGCACATCATCCCTGTCAATCCACCTGAATACATTCAACAACCGAACATTGTAACTCATTACGGTAAAATCTTTTTCTTCCTTAGAAAATTTAGGAGAAGAAAATTTATAGAACTTATTTATAAAAGTGATTCCTATCAATAAAACCAATCCGGAAACAATCAATTGCTTCTTGAACTGCATTGCCCAATACACAAAAAAAAGCGCATTAAAAACAAAAAAAAGCGGCATGAAAAGTGTCAAAACGGATAAAAGAGGAAATGATTTTGGCGCTAAAAAAGGCAAAATATAAGCAATAAAAGTCACGAAGGTTAGCACTATATTGAAAAAAAACATTCCTTTATTAAACCATGAAAGATTTTTCATTTTCTATATTTTATTATTTTTACAAAAAGCCAACCGTTCACTTAAAAATTTATTTACCTGCTTTAAACAAGAATTCTTTTTCTTCTTTGGACAAACTATCGTACCCTGACTGACTAATTTTGTCTAAAATTTCATCAATTTGTTGTTGCGATTTATCCTTAGTAATTATTTTTGAAACGCTTCTTTCCAATGGTTTACTGTAGTTTTTATGCACTTTCTTGAATGGTGTTGACGTGTTTTTTTTGAATAAATTTTCAAAAAAATCTAATACACCAGAAACTATTTTACTTAAATCCGTTCCATTTTGAAGCAATTTAATAAAAATAAAGCCAAAAAATGCACCTGCAAGATGAGAAATATGTCCACCCATATTCTCCGAACGCAATTGCATCAAATCCACGATAATAATGACAGCGGTTATATGCCATAACTTAACATTTCCAATAATTAGTAAACGAAGATCCATCAACGGATAATACGTAGTTGTAGCGACTAAAATAGCCATAATAGCAGCAGAAGCGCCTACAATAGGAGCACTAATATTTAAAACATAAAACACCAGAATATAACTTATTCCCGCAAAAATGGCACTTAGCACATACAAGCCAAATAATTGCTTAGATGTAAAATACGTCATAAATAATCGCCCCGAAAAATTCAAAACAATCATATTAAAAACGATATGCATGATTCCGCTGTGAAAAAAAGAATACGAAAGCAATGACCACGGTTTCCAGAGCAAAAGCGCCGGATTAGAAGACAAACTTACATACTGAATATAATCGATAGTGATGCCCAACAACGATAAAAGCGCAAAGAGGAGCCACGGAAGCACAAACAAAGCTACGTTCCAAAATATTAGCCTGGTTACTATTCCTCCCGTTTTATAATGTAATTTCAGGTCGTCAATAATATTCATAATTCTATCGGGATTTAAGAGCTGCTATTTAAGTTGTACTACTTTTAAAGATATTACAATTTTAATTCCAACGGTTTTTATTGAACTGATTTTTTTTCCAATACCACATAATGATAAATCCAAACAAAGCGCCACCAACGTGGGCAAAATGGGCAATTCCACCACCTCCGAAAATTGATTTCCCAGAAATCCCTAAATATAAATCGACTAAAACTAAACCGGGTACAAAATATTTTGCTTTTATAGGTACAGGAATAAACATCAAGGCCAATTCAGCATTTGGAAACATAAAAGCAAATGCCACTATTATTCCGTAAATAGCTCCAGACGCACCAACAGCAGTTCCAGCAAAGGCACTGGTAAAATTCTGAAAATCAGAAATGGATATAAATTGTTGCCATCTGGTATCAATTTTACCCTCATTCAAAAGTTGCAAAATATCTTGTTTTTCAAATCCATTAGAAACCAAAGTATTTAAACCATCTTGAAAATAGTAATAATTGACTCCGGTATGCAACAACGCAGCGCCGAAGCCACATGAAATATAGAAGAACAAAAATTTCTTACTTCCCCAAATTTGCTCTAAAGCAGATCCAAAAGAAAACAATGCAAACATATTGAAAAAAATATGCATAAAACTTCCATGCATAAACATGTGCGTTAACGGCTGCCACAATTGAAAATCTCGATTTACAGGAAAATACAAAGCTAATATTTTATAGGCAGCATCACCTATTATCAAAGTACCTACAAAAAACAATACATTGATAATAATCAATTGTTTTACGGTTTCAGTTACATTTCTCATATTGCAAATTTTTTATCTAAATCTTCCACACGCATCGTGATGAAAGTGGGTTTATGAAAAGGGGAAACATTTGGATCTTTACAGGCAAAAAGTCCGTTGACCAAGTTTTCCTGCTCTTTTTCGGTTAAGTGCGTTCCTGTTTTCACGGCTAAACTTTTGGCCATCGATTTGGCAATCGTATCATTCTGACTGAAACTGCTTGCCGGTATTCCGTCATGTAAATCGCTTAACAATTGTTCTAAAACCAATGAAACTTCACTCTCCGTTACATTTACCGGAATTCCTGAAATAACGATATGATCTGTATTATTTTCTTCAAAAACAAATCCGGTGTTCATCAATGACAGCTGTAACTCCCCAATAAGTTCCATTTCGCTTGACGAAAAAAACAGGTTCAAAGGAAACAACAATTGCTGACTTGAAGCTTGTTGAACGGTCATATTTACCAAAAACTGTTCGTACAAAACACGTTGATGCGCGCGTTGCTGATCGACAATTACCATTCCTGATTTAATAGACGAAACGATGTATTTTTTATGTATTTGATAGGTCTTATGAACGGAATGCTCTACTTCTTCGTCATTGAACAAAGAGGAAGTCACTTCTTCATTCTCGAAAGTCATGTGTCCAATTTCATCCGTATCTTGTTTTAAACCTACATAAAGACTTTCCCAATTGGCTGTTGGTTCCGGTTTTCTATAACTGGAAAATTGTTTGCTGGGTTTATCTTCAGAGAATGGATTGAAAGTACCATCTACCTGAATTGTAGGCGTTTCTCCAGTTAAATCTTTGTAATGATACGGGGTGTCTAAATTAGAATCCCTATCGAAATCCAATACTGGAGCCACATTAAACTGTCCCAAACTATGTTTTATAGAAGCTCTCAAAATCGCATATAATGCATGCTCGTCATCAAATTTAATTTCTGTTTTGGTAGGATGAATATTGATATCAATTGTGTTTGGTGGCACTGATAAATATAAAAAATAACTCGGCTGTGCGCCGTCTTTCAGGATTCCGTCATAGGCAGCCATAACTGCATGATGTAAATAACCACTTTTTATAAAACGCTCATTGACAAAGAAAAACTGTTCTCCCCGACTTTTCTTGGCAAATTCTGGTTTGCTGACAAATCCCTGAATGGACACTATTTCTGTTTCTTCCTGAACCGGCACTAATTTTTCATTGGTTTTACCCGAAAAAATATTGACAATCCGTTGTCTCAAAGTAGATGGCGGCAAATTAAACATTTCACTGCCATTGTGGTAAAACGTAAAGTGAATATTGGAGTGCGCCAAAGCGACACGATGAAATTCATCAACAACATGACGGTATTCCACGGTATCCGACTTCAGGAAATTACGTCGCGCCGGAATATTAAAAAATAAGTTTTTAACTGCAAAAGAAGTTCCTTTTGGCAAAACTGCCACTTCTTGTGATATAAATTTGCTACCCTCAATGATGATATGGTTTCCCAGTTCCTCTTGATCTTGACGCGTTTTCATTTCTATATGCGCTATGGCAGCGATAGAAGCCAAAGCTTCACCACGAAACCCTTTGGTGTTCAATGAAAATAAATCTTCGGCTTGACGGATTTTCGAAGTGGCGTGTCGTTCAAAACACAGGCGCGCATCCGTTACGCTCATTCCTAAACCGTTGTCGATTACTTGTACCAACGCTTTTCCGGCATCTTTTATAATTAATTTGATATCTGTAGCTCTTGCATCAACCGCATTTTCGAGCAGTTCTTTGACCACTGAAGCTGGTCTTTGAACAACTTCTCCAGCAGCAATTTGATTGGCAACATGATCAGGAAGTAATTGAATTATACTCGACATTAAAAAATTTAGGTTTAAAGTTTAAGGTTTAAAGTTTTTTAAAACCAAGAGGTACAAATTTAATAAATTTCTATTGGGTTTTATTATTAATGTGCTTTAAAAAAACAAAAAATCATAACCTAAAAAAACCGTCAATTAGGACTTTTTAAAAACTGCTTTCAACCATCGTTAACTCGCAAATACAACTACGCAAACTAATAAATACGTTCTGAAAAATTATATAAAATTATATGTCAAAAAAAATAAAATTATAAATTAAAAAAATTTAAACACCTGAAATACAGTATTGTAAAATGTAAATTATGGAATGTTTTAACAAAATTCTATAATTGCTGTGCTTGTTTAAAACTTACATTTGTTAAAACAAACAAGTTAACAATTAAAAAAATCTATTATGAAAGCGACCAACGAAAAACAAGAAAAAGAAGAAGTAGCCTCTAAAAAAGGAGCTGTAAAAGCAAAACCAGATGCGGCACAAGGTTTAAGAGATTTTTTTGAAGATGGATTAAAAGATATTTTTTGGGCAGAACATGCCTTGGTGAAAGCCTTACCTAAAATGGCAAAAAATGCCACCTCTTCAAAACTGATACAGGCTTTTGAACATCACTTAAAAGAAACAGAAGAACATATTACTCGTTTAGAAAAAGTGTTTGAATCTTTAGGACTGAAAGCAGTTGGGAAAAAATGTGATGCAATGGATGGTTTACTAAAAGAAGCCGATGGGATTATGGCAGAAACTGAATTAGGAGTAGTACGAGATGCCGGAATAATTGCAGCTGCACAAAAAGTAGAACATTACGAGATAGCTACGTACGGTACGTTGAGAGCTTATGCTGTTACTTTAGGCGAAAGCAAAGTGGCTACTCTGCTGGATAAAACCCTTGAAGAAGAGAAAAAGGCTGATGTTACCTTAACAGAAATCGCTTTGGCTGAGATTAATATTGAAGCTGCAAATGCCGATGAAAAATAGGCTGATCAATAACTGATTTGTCATTTATAAAAACCTGTTTTTTCAGGTTTTTATAAATGTGTTTGTTTAAAACAGTATTGGTTTCGAATACAGAACGAAACTGCATAAAAAAACCTACTCCATTGGAATAGGTTTATATTATTAATCTAAAAAATAACAGGTAATGCTATTATTTATTCTTTTAATTCGAGAGGAGTTCCTTCATCTAACTGAACAGCACCCGAAGATAATAAATGTTGGTTGTCAATTTGATGTGACAACGAGGATTGTTGACGAATATAAGCCATTTTGATAGCGGCAATAGCAGCTTCGGTACCTTTATTTCCGTGAATTCCTCCACTTCTGTCAATGGATTGTTGCATTGTATTGTCAGTAAGTACACAAAATATAACTGGAATATCCGTTTGAACATTCAAATCTTTTATACCCTGCGTTACGCCTTCACATACAAAATCAAAATGTTTGGTTTGCCCTTGAATGACACATCCAATAACAATAACAGCATCAACATTTTGTGTTTGCAACATTTTTTTAGCGCCATAAATAAGCTCAAAGCTTCCTGGAACGTTCCAACGGATTATTTGTCCAGCTGGAACTTCGTTTTCTAACAGGGTTTTGAACGCACCATTAAAAAGACCTTCAGTTATATTCTCGTTCCACTCAGCAACTACAATTCCAAAACGAAAATTTTTAGCATTTGGAACAGTATTTTTGTCGTATTCGGATAAATTTTTATTTTTGGTAGCCATTTGATTTTAGAATTTTGATTTTAGAATTTTGATTTTAGAATTTTGATTTCAGATATTAAAGATAGCATTTTGAAATCAAAAGTCTACAATCTTAAATCACCAATCTTAAATCATTTTTTACTATTGTGCTAATCCTATCAAAACGTCAACTGAAGCAGCTTCTGGAGTAGCTTCATAATTTTCTTTGATATCAGTAAAATATTTTAATGCATCTGCTTTATTTCCTAGAGCCAGAGCAGTTTTTCCAGCTTTCAACAAGAAACGCGGCGTTGTAAAATCATTTTTGTTTGATTCAGCAGCTTTTACATAATTTTCCAAAGCTTCCTTTGGTTGATTTTTTTGAGAATAAGCATCTCCAATCGCTCCTTTTGCCAAAGCTCCTAAAACAATATCATCTGATTTGAACTTGCTCAAATAATCAATTGCTTCTGTATATTTTCCTGTATTCAAATAGGCAATTCCAGCATAATAATTTGCTAAATTACCCGCATCAGTTCCTGAATATTCATCTGCTATTTTCAAGAATCCAAATTTCCCTTCTGAACCGTTTAAAGACAACTTATATAATGAATCACTTGCTACTCCATCCGTTGCTTTTTGAAAATTTTGTTGTGCAACGAACATTTCATTTGCGGCCTCATCTTGTTTTGGCGACGCAATAAATCTTTGGTATGCTAAATATCCAATAGTTAATATCGCTGCAGCGGCAACTAATCCAATAATGATTTTTTGATTTTTGGCAACCCAGTCCTCCGTTATTGTAGCACTTTCATCTAATTTTGAAAAAACTTCAGCAGTTGTACTGTCTTTTTCGTCAATGATTACCGCTTCAACTCCTTCTTCTTTAACTTCTTTTTCTTTTGGTGCTTTATATCCTCTTTTATTGTAAGTAGCCATTTAAATTTAATTTAGTGAGTCGCAAAAATAAAATTTTTATTCAAACCCACACAAAAAATATGCTTTTATATTAAAAAAAAATATACTGCGGAATTCTTGGTTTCTAAAGACAAAATAATTCTCAGAGAAAAAACAGAAAAGAAGGTTTTATCGATATTTTTCAATAATTTGCACCCACTTTAAAAAACCCATTTAAAAACAGTAAAGTTCTCAATACCAGCAAGCCTTACCCATGTATTTAAAAAAGATTTCATTATTCAATTATAAGAATTTCTCAGAAGCAAATTTTGATTTCGACAGCAAAATAAATTGTTTTGTAGGCAAAAACGGAATTGGTAAAACAAATGTGCTGGATGCTATTTATCATTTATCATACGGAAAAAGCTATTTTAATCCGTTAGCGGTCCAAAATATTAAACACGGAGAGGAATTTTTTGTCATTGACGCTACATTTGACAAGAATGAACGAACGGAACAAATAGTCTGCAGTCTTAAAAAAGGCCAGAAGAAAATATTGAAACGCAACGGCAAAGCATACGATAAGTTTTCGGACCATATTGGATTTATTCCTTTGGTGATTATATCCCCAGCCGACAGAGATTTGATTGTGGAAGGCAGTGAAACCAGACGGAAATTTATGGACAGCGTCATTTCGCAACTGGATTTCCATTATTTGCAGCAACTTATTCAATACCAGAAAGTAATGAGCCAGCGCAACGCTTTATTAAAATATTTTGCATTGAACCATGTTTTTGATACCGATACGCTGTCTATCTATAATGAGCAACTCAACGGTTTTGGCAATTATATTTTTGAAAAAAGAAAAGAATTCATAGAACAATTCATTCCTATTTTCAACACGCACCATCAAGCCATAACAGGTTCGCAGGAAACTGTTCAGCTTGTGTATGAAAGTCATTTATTTGAGAAAGATTTACTAAGCCTTTTACAGGAAAACATTAATAAAGACCGCGCTTTACATTACACGAGTGTGGGAATTCATAAAGACGATTTAGCTTTTGATATTGATGAACATCCAATAAAGAAATTTGGCTCACAAGGCCAACAAAAATCCTATTTAATCGCTTTAAAACTAGCACAATTTGAATTTTTAAAAAAACAAAGCGGTGTGAAACCAATTCTGTTATTTGATGATATTTTTGACAAATTAGATGAAAGTCGGGTGGCCAAAATAATCGAAATGGTCAACAGTGATACTTTTGGACAACTATTCATTTCGGATACGCATCCGGAGCGTACTGAAGTTATTTTAAAATCGACGCATCAGAGCTATAAAATTTTCAACTTATAACTTTTATTTAATAGTTTTTATAGCGTTCAAAAATCGAAAAAAACTAATTTAGCCTATTCAAATTTAAATCAAAACACAATGAAATTCAGTTCAATATTTCTATTAATCATATCTTTTGCTTTTTTATCTTGTAACGGACAAGCATCAAAAGAAAGCCAAACTATCGATGCAAAAGCTTTTAGCGAAAAAATCGCAGCAACAACAAATCCACAAATTCTGGATGTACGAACGCCTGCGGAATTTTCGTCAGATCATATAGACAAGGCCGTCAACGTAGATTGGCTCGGAGACAGCTTTGTTGCGGAAACTGAAAAACTGGACAAAACAAAACCTGTTTATGTGTACTGCAAAAGCGGCGGAAGAAGTCAAAGTGCCGTTGCAAAACTGAAAGAACTTGGTTTTACAAATGTTTATCAATTACAGGGAGGAATTTTAAAATGGGACGCTGCAGGACTGTCTAAACCAAGCAACAAAATAACCGGAATGACTTTGCGGGACTACAATAAATTAGTAGACTCCGATAAAAAAGTATTGGTTAGTTTTTATGCTGAGTGGTGTGCGCCTTGCAAAAAAATGACACCCTATATCACAAAAATGCAAACTGAACTAGAAGATAGCGTAACCATCATACGATTGGATGCCGACAAAAACAAAACTTTAATGACCGAAATGAAAATTAGTGAACTTCCTACAATATTATTGTATGAAAAAGCAGCAGTAAAATGGAGAAAATCCGGTTTTATTAGCGAAGGAGAATTAAGAGAACAAATACAATAGTACTAGATGCTTTCAAAAGAAACACTACAATTTTTGGATGATTTAAAAGCCAATAACAACCGGGATTGGTTTTTGGAAAATAAAAAACGTTACGAAGCTTTCAAGAAAGATTACCAACAATTAGTTGCTGATTTACTGGATGCCATGAAACCGCTTGACCCATCGCTGGAAATGCTTGAAGTCAAAAATTGTACGTTCAGAATCAATCGCGACATTCGGTTTTCTAAGGACAAAACGCCGTACAAATCCCACTTAGGAATCTGGCTTTCGTCTGGTGCGAAAGGGCTGAATCGTTCCGGTTATTACATTCACTTAGAAAAAGACGCAAGTTTTATTGCTGGTGGATTGTATTGCCCAGAGTCCGAAGATTTAAAAAAAATGCGCAAAGAAATTGCCTATTTTCATGATGATCTCGAAGCTATTCTTGAGGAAAAAAATTTCAAAAGGGAATTTGGCGACTTTGATAGAAATGAAAAAGATACTTTAAAAAACCCGCCAAGAGGCTATGACAAAGAACATCCGGCGATAGAATTATTAAAATTAAAGAGCTTTGAGTCTTCTCAGAAAATTGAGTTCTCAGCTGCTGCAAAAAAAGATTTTGTTGGTGTAATGAGCCAAAAACTGATTGCGCTAAAACCATTGAACGATTTCATCAATCGCGCCTTAACGTCGGAATAATTAAAATGAAAAAAAAGAAAATACTTTTTCTTGGAGAATCCTATAGAGCCGATGCCATCACTTGGATGAACGGACTCAGGGAATTTGGCAATTTCGAAATCATCACTTGGGAATTAAAAACGCCCAGCGATTGTTTTAGGAAACGAATTTTAAGGATTTTCGAATTTGAACTTGCTATTTTTAAAATCAAAAAACTAATCCAGCTGCATAAACCGGATATGGTTATTGCGGAACGAACTACCAGTTATGGCTTTCTTGCTGCATTGTCCGGAGTAAAACCTGTAGCAATTGCGCAACAAGGCCGAACAGATTTGTGGCCGGAAAAATCTATTTCACTTCCGTTAAAAAAAATAATTCAGTATTACGCTTTCAAAAAAGCCGATTTAATTCATGCTTGGGGACCCGTGATGACTATATCTATGCTGCAGGCTAAAGTTGACATGAGTAAGGTTTTGGTATTACCAAAGGGAATTGATTTGGTACAATTTGGCAATCAAAACACTGCCAATCCTGAAAAAATTTGCGCTATCGTCACCCGCTCTTTGATGCCGGAATACCGCCACGCTACTATTTTAAAGGCATTTGCTATTTTAAACCAAAAAGGGATAGATTTCGTCCTTACTATTGTAGGAGACGGAACACAACTTGATAAATTGAAAAATTTAGCAAAAAATTTAGGTATCGAGAATAAAGTCAATTTTACCGGAAGAATTCTGAATACGGCATTGCCAAAGCTATTGCAAGAATCTAACATTTACATCAGTATGCCCATAACAGAAGGCGTTTCGGCATCCTTATTTGAAGCGATGGCTACAAATTGTTATCCAATAGTGAGTGACATTACAGGAAATAAAAGTTGGATTGAGCATCGAAAAAACGGTCAATTAGTTACCGTTGACGATTCTGAAAAGCTTGCCGAGGAATTAATTTGGGCTTTTGAAAATAGAGATCACAGGGCACAAGCCGTTTCTAACAACAGGACATTTGTTGTAAAAAATGCTGACTACATTACAAATATGAAGATTATTGCCCAAAAATACCACGAATTAATTAACTCAAATCACTCCAATTAATTATGTGTGGAATTAATGGAATCTTGCATTTACAATCTCAAAAAAAAGTAGACGAACGCAATCTTGTAAAAATGCGGGATTCTCTGGAACATCGCGGCCCGGATGACAAAGGATTATTTATAGCAAATAATATTGGTTTAGGACACCGAAGACTTTCAATTCTGGATGTTTCTTTAGCCGGACACCAACCTTTCTTTTCAGAGGACGGAAGATACATTATGGTTTACAATGGCGAAATCTATAATTATAAAGAATTTTACTCTGAGTTGAAAAGCAGCGGTTTTGACATCAAAACTACTTCGGATACGGAGGTTTTAATGAAATTATTTGAATTACACGGCTTAAAAATGCTCGGCCGCCTCAATGGAATGTTTGCTTTTGCTATTTGGGATAAATTAGAAAAAAAGCTGACTCTTGTTCGCGACAGAATGGGCGTTAAACCGCTATATTATTCTTTTTATAACGAAACATTTTATTTTGCATCGGAGCAAAAAGCACTTTTCACAGCCGGAGTTCCGCTAAAAATGGCGCAAGACGGACTGGAAGAATATATTTTTAACCGATTTGTAGCCGGCGAAAACACATTGTACCAAAACATAAAAAAAATATTGCCTGGACATATTATGACCATTCATGAAGGTGGAAAAACCATTACCCAAAAATGGTGGGATTTAAAAAAGGAAATTCAAAATCAGCCAGTAATAAAAAATCCTGTACAATGGTTTCGGGAAACCTTTGATGATTCTGTTAAAACGCGAATGGTGAGCGACGTTCCTGTTGGTGTATTATTAAGCGGCGGACTGGATTCTTCCTCGGTTTTAGCGTCATTGCACCATCAAAAATACAAAGACATCCAGACGTTCAATATGGGTTTCAAAGAAAAGGAACACAACGAAGCGCACTTAGCAAAAATGATGGCCGAGAAGTTCAATTATGGATTTCACACAATGCAATTAGAAAATAAAAATCTTTATGATCAATTAATCAGTTCAACTTATTTTCAGGATGAACCCATTATGCATTTAAGCGAACCACATATTTTAGCAGTGGCACAAATGGCAAAACCTGCCGTAAAAGTATTGCTGTCGGGTGAAGGCGCCGATGAATTAATGGGGGGTTATGTACGCTACAAAGCTTTGAAATATCCGTCTTTGTTAAATTCAATTGCGACCATCAGCAACATCGAATTATTTTCTAAAACACCAAGGTATGAAAAGCTGCGTCGTTATGCTCAAATCAGTAAAAAATCTGATTTGGTTATTTACAATGGCTCGAATATTTACCCTAATGATATTGCAAAAACTTTTGGCATAAATACACCTCCAACAAACGAATATAGGAGAAAAATCTACGAAGAAGCAAAATCATTGTATCCTGATAATTTACGTAGACAAGCACTTTATTTTGACCAACATACCTATTTATGCTCGCTGCTGGATAGAAACGATCGTTGTACAATGGGCGCATCCATTGAGTGTAGAGAACCATTTCTGGACCCGAGATTAATTATTGGGCTAGGATCATTGGATGACAAGTGGCTCTTCTCAGGAAAAAAAGGGAAATTTATTTTGAAAAAAGCAATGGAAGAACGTTTACCAAATGAAATTCTGAATTTTAGAAAAGTAGGTTTGAGTGCGCCTTGGGGCGATTACATTACAAAAAGCCCGGCTTTTAAAGACGAATTAGACTCTTTTTCAAAAAGTGATCTATTTCAAATCCCTTATTTTGAACACATTAATATCCAGAAATTATTACTGAATTTACAAAAAGGCGATACTAGAATGACTCCTTATATTATGCCATTGTTTATGATGCATATCTGGATGAAAACGTATGCAACTAAATTTTAATTCTTACTTTTGGTGCATAATTCAACAATACAAAACGCACTTTCTTTTATGGAAATACAGCATAATTTCTCTTTAAAAAAATACAATACATTTGGTATTGAAGCCAAAGCAAAACAGTTTGTCGCAGTACATTCTGTGCAGGAATTAAAAAATGTTTTACAAGAAAATAAAACCATCCAAAAATTTATTTTAGGCGGCGGAAGCAATATGCTTTTTACAAAGGACATTGATGCGCTAGTAATTCATATCGATTTAAAAGGCAAGAAAATTATAAAAGAAAACGACGATTTTGTCTGGGTCGAATGTCAAGCTGGAGAGAGCTGGCATGAATTTGTGCTTTGGACCATCAACCAAAATTTTGGAGCACTGGAGAATATGTCACTTATTCCGGGAAATATTGGAACTACGCCAGTCCAAAACATTGGAGCGTATGGAACCGAAATAAAAGACACTTTTGTTTCCTGTGAAGCAATAACAATAGCAAGTCAGGAAATGAAAACGTTTACGAAGGAAGAATGTCATTTTGGGTACCGAGAAAGCATTTTTAAAAACGAAGTAAAAAACCAATATATTATTACATCAGTTGTCTTTAAATTGACAAAAACGAACCATAAAATTAATACTTCTTACGGAGATATTTCGGCTGAATTAGCCAGAAACAACATCACTAATCCTACTTTAAAGGATGTTAGTAACGCCGTAATTACTATTCGGAAAAGCAAATTACCCGATCCAAAACAGTTGGGTAACAGCGGTAGTTTCTTTAAAAACCCAATTCTCCTGAAATCAGATTTCCAAAAAATTCATCAACAATTTCCTGAAATGAAATATTTTGACATTTCAGAAACCGAAGTAAAAGTTCCCGCTGGCTGGCTAATTGAACAAGCTGGTTTCAAAGGAAAACGTTTTGGAGATGCCGGAATCCATAAAAACCAAGCTTTGGTTTTAGTGAATTACGGTAATGCGACCGGTCAGGAAATTTTGAATGTTTCTAAAGATATTCAGCACACTATTTTTAAAATGTTTGGAATTCATATTGAAGCCGAAGTTAATGTGATATAGATTTCAGCTTGCAGTGTTCAGTCGCAGTGTTCAACTCCAGAAAAATCGGAATTTTTTATGGATTTCAGATTATTAATACCAAAATAGCATTTCAAAACTGCTAAATCCTAATTCTTAAAGTAAAAATGTACACTCCAGAAATCTACAAAAACGAGAATCAAGAAGAAATAAAAAAATTTCTGCAAGAAAATAGTTTTGGTATTCTCATCAATCAAACCAATGGGAAATTGTGTGCAACACATATTCCTTTGGAACTGGAGACCAATAATGAAGGCAAGGACATTTTATGCGGGCACATTTCTAAAGAAAACCCACAATGGATTGGTTTTACAGACAACGACCAAATTCTAGCTGTATTTTCAGGTCCTCACAGTTATATTTCTTCTTCTTGGTACGATCATGAAAATGTTCCAACATGGAACTATGTTGCGGTTCATGTGTATGGAAAAATCAAAATTATTGAAGGAGAGGCCGTCATCGAATCCTTAAAAAAGCTAGTTGATAAGTACGAAAAAAAATCTGAAAATCCGGTTCGGGTAGAAGATTTATCGAAGAAAACCATGATGCAATCTCGTGGAATTGTGGCATTTGAAATTGAAATTACTGAAATCCTAGCCACAAGAAAATTGTCTCAAAACAGAGACAAAAAAAATTATCAAAACATTATATCCGAGTTAGAAAAAGCGAACACGAATCAGTCCATCGCTATCGCAAATGAGATGAAGAAATGCCCAATGTAATTTCTTTCGAAATTCACGAATTGTATTTAACAATTTAGAATTCAATTCATACCTTTGCACTCTCCCGTTTCGAGGCCTCGGCATCGATATTAAAAACTCATAAAACTCAAATGCTTATACCAATTCTTTACTTTTTTATTTTTATTGTTGTCATTCAAATTTCGTATTATTTAGGTGTTTTTCGAAAATTTGCTTTCGCTGACGCGCAGAAAATTACACCTAAAAGAATCCCGATTACGGTAATTGTTTGTGCGAAAAACGAAGAAGAAAATGTCGCAAATTTTATTCCCCTACTTGCGGAACAAAACTATCCTGATTTTGAAATTGTACTGATTGATGATGCGTCAAGTGATCGTACTTTGGATATTTTTGAAGGTTTTGAAAAGCAATATCCTAATGTTCGTTTGGTAAAAGTCGAGAACAATGAAGCCTTTTGGGGAAACAAAAAATATGCTTTGACATTGGGAATAAAAGCGGCCAGAAAAGAGTACTTATTGTTCACTGATGCTGATTGTTACCCCACTTCAAAAGAATGGATAACAGCAATGAGTTCTCAATTTACCATGCAAAAAACAATTGTTTTGGGTTATGGTAAATATGAAAAAATTCCTAATTCATTTCTGAATAAAATAATTCGTTTTGAAACTTTATTGACCGCAATTCAATATTTTTCATGGGCAAAAATTGGACATCCTTACATGGGCGTCGGAAGAAATTTAGCCTACAAAAAAGAAGAATTTTTTAATGTAAATGGATTCATTGAACACATGCAGATTCGTTCTGGCGATGATGATTTATTTGTAAACCAAGCTGCAAAAGCTAAAAACACTACTATTGCCTATACACTCGAAAGTTTTACGCTTTCTAAACCAAAAACTACTTATAAAGACTGGTTGACCCAAAAGAGACGGCATATTGCGACGGCAAATTATTATAAACCATTCGATAAATTACAATTGGGAGCATTCTATTGTTCGCAATTACTATTCATTTTATTGCCCATTATCTTGTTGGCTTTTCAATTTCAATGGATATTAGTTTTAAGTTTAATAGCATTGCGTTATCTTGTGGCATGGATTGTGGTAGCTTTTTCAGCAGGTAAACTTAAAGAAAATGACATTAAATTCTGGTTTCCTGTCGTCGAGGTAGTACTTATCTTCACACAAATCAATATTTTTATAACAAATATATTCTCAAAACCAGTACATTGGAAATAAACAAACAAATAGAAAAAGCAAAACAAGGCGATCAGGTTGCCTTCACTTTTCTATTGAATTATTATTGGAATGAAGTGTATGGTTTTATGCTGAAACGTACCGAAAACGAAACCAATGCAGAGGATGTTACTATAGAAACTTTCTCGAAAGCATTTGATAAAATAGCTTCTTACAACTCGGAATTCCAATTTAACACTTGGCTTATTGCTATTGCAAAAAATGTTTACATTGATTTATTGCGAAAAAAGAAATCAAGTCTTTTTGTAGAAATTACTGATGAAGAAGACCAGCAAGCCTACAATATTGCTGACACAACTCCATCTGCAGAAGATGAATTGATTACTGAACAAAACCTTTCCCGGTTATTGCAATTCATCAAAGAATTGAAACCACATTATCAAGAAGTGATTCAGTTGCGCTATTTTCAGGAAATGAGTTACCAGGAAATTGCCAATAAAATTGGTGAACCATTGAGTAATGTGAAGATTAAATTGCTTCGCGCCAAAAAACTTCTGGCAGAAATTATTCAGAACAAGAGGTAGTTTTCTTTTTATAAAATAGCATCGATTTTTAATCCTTTAAAAATAAAAAAAGTGATCTAAATTAGTTTTAGACCACTTGATTAAAATCAAAAGCGAATACCGATTACTAAAAAATTACCTTATAACTCTTTCCGGATAATCCGTAATAATTCCGCTTACTTTAAGTCCTTGTAAATTCTTAATATCCGCAGGTTCATTCACCGTCCAAGGATAGATTTTAAAATTATTCGCTTTCATTATCGCTACATTTTCAGCCGTTAAAGTTTTAAAATATGGGTTTATTGCCTGCGCATTTAGCTCTTTTCCAGTTTTTATAATAGTCTCTATAGGATCTTTGTACGTAAGCAACCCAATAGCTATTTCATTACTTAGAGACCTCATTTTTTGCAATTCTCCTATGCGAAAACTAGAAATAAAGAAATCTTTATTTCTCCATCCTTTTTTCTTATATTCTTCTATAATTCTGTACGTATCCGTAGCGGTATTAGTTCCTTTCAACTCAATATTAAGCACTACTCTTTTATCAATGGTCTCAATAACTTCTTGCAAAGTTGGGATTTGATGTTTTCCGGCAACCAAAACTTTTCTCAATTCATCGAAAGTGTATTCTTCAATTTTACCTTTTGCGTTTGTGATTCGATCCAAATCATCATCATGAAAAACAACCATTTCCCCCGTTTTTATTTTAAAAACATCTATTTCTAACATATCCGCTTTTAACTCTATTCCTTTATCTATTGATGCCAATGTATTCTCTGTGGCATGCCCCATTGCTCCTCTGTGACCACAAACAACAAATTTATTTGAAGTGCAATTTGAAAATAATAGGACTACTGATGATGCCAATAATAGTTTAGTAAATTTCATAATTTTCATTTAAGTTTTTATAGTAAAAATAGATTATGCGGCAGTCTCAAATATTAAGAAAGGATTAAATTAAGACTATTTTATTTAAACAAATTCAATGATTTCAGTATTCAAATTGTTAACAAAATCGCAAAAAAAGGTTCTTTTTAACCTCTTTTTTAGATTTCATTAACATAAAAGTATTCTAGTATTATTGTTAAAGTAACGACCATTTTTCAATTAGTCAATTCCTTTGTCAGCACTAAAAAACAAAAAAATAGTATTCATGAAACAACTCAAATTATTTTTATTTACGATTGTGCTGACAGTATTTGTCGGCAATAAAAATTTTGCGCAAACTACTCAAGCGTCCATATCAGGTATCGTTTTAGGCAGTAATTCAGAACCTATAAAAGATGCAATGGTTCAAATTCGGAATGAGTCAACTGGATTTAAAACCAACTCCTTGTCTAATTTCAAAGGCGCTTTTACCTTCAAAGAACTACCGTTAGGTGGACCTTATACTATTAGCGTTACAGCTTTAGGTCACGGAGAACAACAGCGCTCCGGCTACACTTTAAATCAAGGTGATTTAGTAAATATTGAAATGGTAATGCAAAACGACATGCAAAATTTAGAAGTCGTCGAAGTTGTAGGAAGAGGTTTAAAAAATAAAACAGGAAACTTAGGAGCAGCGACGGCAGTAACCGCAAAACTGATTAATGCGTTACCGGTAAATGGAAGAAATTTTACCAGCTTAATGGATTTATCGCCTTTGAGCAGAGGTGGAAATATTTCAGGGCAATTAGCTTCTTCCACTAATTACACGCTGGACGGAATGAATGCTAAAAACCCAACTTCGGCAGGATCTACAACAAGTCGAAGTGGTGCTCCTTACTCCATATCGATTGAAGCCGTAAGAGAATTCAAGGTCGTTACCAATCAATATGATGTAGGCTACGGTCGAAGTGGCGGTGGAACAGTAAGTGCTGTGACTAAATCAGGGACAAATGATTTTACAGGAAGTATGTTTGCTTATAATCGTGCAGACTGGCTGTCAAGCCCGTACGATATTAGAGGAAACAGACGTCAAAATGATTTTTCTACGTCACAATATGGTTTCACTTTTGGCGGACCAATCATAAAAGATAAATTGCATTTTTTTGTAGCGTGGGACCACCAACAAGATTCCCGTCCATTAATTATAGCTGATGTTCAATCCGCAGAAGACGAATTACGTTTTAATGTTACAAGAGCCACATTAGATAATTTTGTAACTATTGCCCGCATTAAATATGGCGTTTCTAACACTCCACAATATGGAACTTTTGACAAAAAACGTAATTCTGATGCCGCTTTTGCTCGTATCGATTGGCAAATTGACAGTAATAATTTATTGACGGTACGTAATAACTTTACCTATGATAATAATAAACTAGGCTTACAAGATAATACGACCATCAATTTATATGAATCATATGGCGACGATTTTAATGTTGACAACAGTATTTTAGCTTCTTTACGAACAAAAGTAAATTCCAGAGTTACAAATGAACTAAAAGTGCAACATTTATATACTTTTCAAGACAGTAATCCAGGAGATCAATTGCCTTCGTACAATATTCCACGTGCTGTTGTAGAAAATGTTGCTTCAACTATTAATGGAGCAGTAAGAACTTCGAATATCCAAATTGGCGGACACCGGTTTGCCCAAGAAAAATTCACCAATAATGTTTTTCAAATTGTAGATAATTTATACTTTAACACGGATAAAGTTAAATATACTTTTGGTTTTGATTTAATGCAAACCAATTCAAAATCTTTATATGGTAGCGAAGTAAATGGTCGTTTCCATTTTAATAGTGTTGCTAATTTTGACAACTTAACACCTTATCGATATTATAGAGAAGTACCATTAGTAGCTGATCCTACCGTAACTTCAAATATATTAAACGCCGGAATTTATGGTCAGCTACAAACTAAAATTGCATTGGGATTAGACCTAACTTTAGGATTGCGATTTGATTATGCTAAATACCCGACGGCAACATTCAATCAATTGGTTTTTGATGAATTAGGCATTCGTACTGATAACAAACTTCAGTCAGCTATTCTTCAACCGCGAGTGCAATTATCTTGGGATGTGAATGAAGGCCACAAAGATTATGTTCGTTTAGGAGCTGGAATTTTTGCTTCCGATTTAAATAACTATGCGGTCATCAATAATTTATATTTTGATGGAAATCACACCGCTACTGTCGATGTACGATCTCCAAATGTTCCGATGCCAAATTTCATTAATTATCGAAATAATTATGCCAGTATTCCCACTTTGGATGCGTTTCAATTACCAACTATTAATTTCACAGGAACAAATGCTAAAGTACCTGTAGTTTATAAAGCCAATATATCGTACTCCCATTTCTTCACTGATAAATTAAAAGCAGGAATAGCAGGATATGCAACTTTAGGACGCAATAACTATGTTTATGTAGACCGAAATATGGTAGCAGATCCATTTTTTACTTTGGGCAATGAAGGCAATCGTGGTGTATATGTTCCTGCAAGTTCAATTCCGGCAAATGGCGCGGGAGACTGGATGCAAGGACGTATCAGCAAGAAATTAGGACGTGTTTTAGAATTAAACAGCGAAGGTAAAGTCAATCAATTTGCACTGGTTGCAGATGCTACTTACCGTTATTTTAAAGATGGGGAAATTTCTGCGAGCTACACCTTGAATGACACAAAAGACAATACTTCATATAACGGAAACGTTGCCAACACATCAACTTTAGTTTTACCGGTAAAAGATGATCCAAGAGACTTGAGCAAAATGAGTTATTCAGATAATCATTTTCGACATAAAGTAGTGTTTTACGGAACATTACCTACTTTTTATGGTTTCAATGTTGGTGTTCGTTATTCTGGCATCGGCGGGACTCGCTACAGCTTACTTTCAGGAGGAAATACAAATGCCGATTTTGTCGCTGCTTCAAATGACTTAGCGTATATTTTTGACATCAATGATCCAGCGGTTCCTCAAAATATAAAAACGGGATTACAAACCATTCTTGACAACCCTGATGCAAGTCAAAGTTTAAAAGAATATATCAATAAATACTCTGGAAAATTAGCCGAAAGAAATGGCGGTGTAAATGCGTTTTATGGCCTTGTTGATGTCAGAATCAGCAAAAAGATTGCATTAGACAAAAAACAATTTCTGGAATTTACAGCTGATATATTTAATGTTGCCAATTTATTTAATAAAGAACGGGGTGTAAATAAATCTCTGGGAAGTCAATCATTATATGCTTTAGGTACACCAGCATCAGGAACAACAGCTGCAGTTCCCGGATTTGACAGCGCCAAACAACAATTTAACTACAGAGTAAACAATGCAGGACTTCCTTCGCTTTCAGGAAATCCATTTCAAATACAAATTGGATTTAAATATGCTTTTTAAATCTTAAAAATAAATTATTTTAAACCCAATAAAGCGTATTCATTGATTTGAATGCGCTTTTTTTGTGAATACTCAACCCTAAAATCAATAATAACAATAATTAAATAACATAAAAGTTAAATTAATAAACATAACTTAACGATAATCAAAAATAATTACTAAATTTATATAATAATATTTCTATTTTGCACGTTACCAATAAAAACGCTCTTCGCTTATGATTTAATTGTACTTAATCTTTAAAACCATAAATTATGTCAAAACTAAGCATTTACGAAACAGGCTGGATTAATCTTGTTTTTCAAGACAGAAACAAAGAATATGGTGCATATCAGTTGCGCCAAGAAAGTACTAAAACGGCATTAACGGCACTTTTTACCGGTGTGTTATTTATCTTTGGGGCTTTGAGCATTCCAGTAATCAGTAACTATATTAATCATAGTAAAACTGATACGATAGGCATTCCTGAATTTACAAATACTACAGTGCGACTTACTGATATAATTCCAAATCAGCTAGAGCAAAAAAAATCTCTTCCTGCCATACAAACCAAAACTGTTGATGTTCCCGTAAAAAGCGCCAAACTGGTAAACCCTGTGATCGTTCCAGCTTCACAAGCCAATCAGGACATTTCAAAAATTACCGATAATACGACGGTAACAAATACAACTACAGAAGGAACAGGAATTGTAGGAGTCAATCCAACTTCATCGTCAGGAACAGGAACGGAAATCACATCAGTTGTTGACGCAGGCAATACCATCATCAATAGCGTTGCATTAGATAAACTACCAGAATTTCCTGGCGGAATTAATAAGTTTTACAATTATGTTGGAAATAATTTTGAAGAACAAGAAATAGATGGCAGTGGTTCAATTCGAGTGTATGTTTCTTTTGTAATTGAAAGAGACGGAAGCATGACCGATATTCAGGTAAAAAGAGATCCTGGCTATGGTTTAGGAAAAGAAGCCGTACGAGTTCTAAAATCCATTAAAACGAAATGGGCACCCGGAATGATTGCTGGAAAACCAGTGCGGACCGCCTATAATCTCCCGATTACTGTACAAATGAATTAAATAAAAGAAAAGCTTCAAATAATTTTGAAGCTTTTCTTTTTTTAACCTTTTTATTTTTTTTACATTCTATCCTAAAACAACAAAAAGTCCGAACTCCTGATTGCAGCGGCATCCTGCGCTATCATTGCTAGGAACGTCGCAATCAGCGTGAATCTAGCGGAAAACAGGACAACTACTCCCTAAGAACAAGTAAATATTGTGCTCCTAAAGCATCCGTTTCTCTTTATTCAAATAAACAAATAAAGGAATCCACAAACAAGCAACTTTCCTTATCTTTGTGCTCTGAAAATTGATATATGGAAACTGTTTTAGAAAATACTTTACCTGCAGGAACCCGAGTCGGAGCCGAACTGACCGGAGCTAAACCAAAATGGTTGAAGGTAAAGCTCCCAATAGGCAAAAAATATACAGAGCTTCGTGGCTTAGTAGATAAATATAGTTTGAACACGATTTGTACTTCTGGAAGTTGCCCGAACATGGGTGAATGCTGGGGCGAAGGAACAGCAACATTCATGATTTTAGGAAATGTGTGTACGCGTTCTTGTGGCTTTTGTGGTGTAAAAACTGGAAGACCAGAAACGGTGGACTGGGACGAACCGGAAAAAGTGGCGCGTTCTATTAAAATTATGAATATCAAACATGCCGTAATCACAAGCGTTGACAGAGATGATTTGAAAGATGGTGGTTCTATCATTTGGATTGAAACCGTAAAAGCCATTCGCAGAATGAACCCAAATACGACACTGGAAACGTTGATTCCTGATTTTCAAGGTATCGAAAGAAACATTGATCGAATCGTGGAAGCAAATCCGGAAGTGGTTTCGCATAATGTGGAAACCGTTCGGAGATTGACACGTGAAGTACGAATTCAGGCGAAATACGACCGAAGTTTAGAAGTGTTACGTTACTTGAAAGAAAAAGGAATCAACAGAACTAAGTCGGGAATTATGCTTGGTCTTGGCGAACAAGAAGAGGAAGTGTACCAAACAATGCGTGATTTGCGTGACGTCAATGTCGATATCGTTACTATTGGTCAATACTTGCAACCCAGTAAAAAACACTTGCCGGTAAAAGAGTTTATAACACCAGAACAATTTGCAAAATACGAGCAATTTGGTCTAGAATTGGGTTTCCGCCATGTAGAAAGCGGACCTTTAGTTCGTTCGTCTTACAAAGCACAAAAACATATATTGTAGTCGAATCTCGTAAAGTCATAAAGTCGAAAGGCTTGGTATTTTGACTTTTTGACTTTCTGACTTTAAGACTTTAAGACTTATGATAAGAATTGCAATAAATGGTTTTGGAAGAATTGGTAGAAATTTATTCCGATTACTTTTAAACCATCCTTTAATAGAAGTGGTAGCCATAAATGATATCGCCGACAAAAAAACAATGGCCCATTTAATAAAATACGATAGTATACACGGTGTTTTACCTTTTGCAGTTAGCGATGATGAGAAAGGAATATTGGTGGATGGAAAACATTTTTTGTTTTTTCATGAAAAAAATATTACAAATCTGGATTGGAAAAGTTTAGACATTGATTACGTTGTGGAATCCACCGGAAAGTACAAAACTTTTGAAGAAATCAATTCCCATATTATTGCTGGTGCCAAAAAAGTGATTCTCTCCGCACCATCAGAAGTTGACACCATAAAAACGGTGGTACTCGGTGTAAATGATTTTATACTTGACGGTACGGAAACTATTATTTCAAATGCCAGCTGCACGACGAATAATGCCGCACCAATGATTAAAGTAATCAATGAACTTTGCGGTATAGAACAAGCGTATATCACCACGATTCACTCTTACACGACGGACCAAAGTTTACATGATCAACCGCACAAAGACTTACGCAGGGCCCGCGGTGCAAGTCAGTCCATTGTTCCTACAACCACTGGAGCGGCAAAAGCATTGACGAAAATATTTCCGAAATTTGAAGGCAAAATCGGCGGTTGCGGTATTCGTGTTCCCGTGCCTGATGGATCCTTGACTGATATTACTTTCAATGTAAAACGTGCCGTTACCATAAATGAAATAAACGCGGCTTTTAAATCGGCAGCACAAACTACTTTAAAAGGCATTTTAGATTACACTGAAGACCCTATTGTTTCCGTTGATGTAATTGGCAATAAAAATTCATGTATATTTGATGCACAACTTACTTCTGTTATCGATAAAATGGTAAAAGTGGTGGGATGGTACGACAATGAGATAGGATATTCCTCACGAATAATTGATTTAATTCTTTTGACTGATATGAAAAACAAGCAATAAAAAAATCGGCTACGAATGAAATATTTTTTCGTTTATGTACTTTTTTTAAACACGCTACTGTTCGCTCAACCCAATGAGAAAACAGATAGCACCGCTTATTACAGCAGCTTGAGCAACTCATACGTTCAAGATAATGATTATAAAAATGCTTTACTAAATACGCAGAAAGCAATACTATATTCAGAAAAAAATAAAAACATCAAGGACCAAGCCTATCAAAATTTTTATCTTGGAAAACTTTACATTGATTTAAGAAAATATAACGATGCAGTTGAATCGTTATTAAAAAGCTCTGAATTATATGCCAACTTAGACCCTAGCTCCGATCAAGCTCACATGTATTACCATCTTGGCTTGAGCTTTATGGCAACAGCAAATTTTGACAGAGCCATACTTTACTTCAATAAGGCAAAATCAATTTACACCACATTAAATATTCCCGACACTGCTGAATTATTTACGCTTCAAACGGGACTTATTTACAAATCAAAAAATAAATTAGATTTAGCATTATCTGTTTTTAAGACTATCATTGCAAAACCTGACAGTCCTGATTTATCAAATACAAAAGCAGAAGCCTTGTACCAAACAGGAAGAATTGAAGCGTTTAAAAGCAGGAATAATTTAGCTTTAAACTATCTAAATAAAGCATTAGACCTCAATAGTAAAACTGAGAATCTGGAACAAAAATCTAATATTTTGCTTGCCTTGAGTACTGTATATGAAAAAATGTTAGATAAAAATAATGCCTATTTATACTTGAAACAGCATCTTAATCTAAAGGAACGAATTTCCATTTTAAACAATAAGAGACTTGGTATTGATGACTATACAAATTTTAAAGAATCCGAACGATTAAAAGAAATTGTACAAACCAATAACGAAAACATAGAGCAAGCAAAAGCAAGTAAATTTTCTAAACTGATTAGTATTCTGGCCGTAGCGTTGGTTTCAATTTTATCCCTGTTGAGTTTGTCTTTGTATAAAAACAATATCATCCGCAATCAGTCAAATTTATTGCTAAAAGAAAAAAATAAAGAATTAGAAATTGCGAAAGAGAAAGCAGAAAAAGCATCAAAAGCCAGGTCTGAATTTCTTTCGACAGTAAGTCATGAACTTCGTACACCGCTTAATGCCATCAACGGGATTACCCACTTGTTATTGGAAGAAAAACCTAAGAAAACTCAAATGGATTATTTATCATCATTAAAGTTCTCAGGTGATTATTTAACAAAATTCATTAATGAAATTTTAGAAATAAACAAAATAGAATCGCACAATGCTGAAATAGAATATACAAGTTTTAATCTAAAACAACTTTTGACAGACATTCAAAATTCCTTAAAAGAATTGGCTTTAATAAACAACAATAATTTCACACTCAAAATAGACCATGCTATTCCTGACTATTTGATTGGAGACCCTACAAAACTATCGCAGATCGTAATGAATCTGATTAATAATGCCTTGAAATTTACTAAAAATGGGGATGTGAAGGTACTTGCCAAGCTCGGAAATTTAGTAGATAAAAATGCGACATTGTATTTTGAAATAACAGATACCGGAATTGGGATACCCCCAGATAAATTAGTCAGTGTTTTTGACAGCTTTTCTCAAGGTTCTACAGAAGTCAATCGCAAATATGGCGGCACAGGTTTAGGCTTGACGATCGTAAAAAAATTAATTACAATTCTTGGAGGACATATAAAACTAACAAGTACTGTTGGCCTAGGCTCGACATTTTCATTTGAATTGGCATTTAAAACAAGTGAAAAAACTTTACTTGTGGAAAAAACTTCAAAAATAGATTACGATTCTAAATTGTTAAACAAAAAAATCCTGTTAGTGGAGGACAATAGAATCAATCAAATGATTATCATGAAAATGCTTCTTAATAAACAAATAATTTGTGAAGTAATTGATAATGGTGAAGATGCTATTGAATTAGTACGAAAGAACAAATTTGATCTCGTTCTTATGGACGTCCATTTACCCGGCATCAACGGAACTATTGCTACAGAACTGATTCGAACATTCGATACAACCACCCCTATTATTGCGCTTACCGCCATATCATTAGATGAAAATCGCGAAATGTTATTATCATTTGGCATGAACGATGTTATTACTAAACCGTTCATACCAGAGGAATTTTACACCGTGATTGCAGGATATATTTAAAACTAATACTTTAAAATCAATTCTCGGATAAGGCTTCGCACTTTTGGTTCGGCTTCTTTAGCAGCTTCTAAAACTTCATCATGAGAAATGGTTCCAATACTTTCTTCGTTACCCATATCAGTAATTACTGAAATACCAAATGTTTCCAAGTTCATATGACGTGCCACAATTACTTCAGGAACGGTTGACATTCCCACACAATCCGCGCCCAAAATTTTTACCATTCTGTATTCGGCCAAAGTTTCAAAAGTTGGTCCTTGTAGACCCAAATAAATTCCTTCATGAACTTCTATATTAAGCTCCTTTGCTAATTCAGTGACTTTTGCAATCATTTTTCGAGAATATGGTTCACTCATATTTACAAAACGAGGTCCAAAACGTTCGTCATTTTTTCCACGCAAGGGATGTTCAGGGGTCATATTAATATGATCCGTAATCATAACGACAGACCCTACTTTGTAACTTGGATTCACTCCGCCTGATGCATTAGAAACCACCAGTTTTTCAACACCCAAAAACTTCATTACCCGCACGGGGAAAGTAACTTCTGTCATTGAATAACCTTCATAATAATGAAAACGTCCTTGCATGGCAACTACTTTCTTCTCGCCTATTGTTCCAAAAACCAATGCACCTTTGTGCCCTTGCACTGTTGACAGCGGAAAATTTGGAATTTCATTGTACGGCAAAGTAAATTTTACCTGCATTTCTTCCGTAAAACTTCCTAATCCCGAACCTAAAATCACGCCATATTCTGGCTTAAAATCAATTCTTTCCTTAATATAACTTATTGTTTGTTGTACTTTTTCCCACATAATTTAAAATTGTTTTGTCAAAATTTTCACTTCCTGAAACGAAAGAACTTTGTATTGGTAAATAAAAAAGTTGTTCACTTGGCAAACTTCCGTTTAAACGCACATAATCTTTTTCGGTAGTGATAATAATGTTGTTTTGAGCTACGTTTTTGATTTCTAAAATGTCTTTATCTGTAAAATTGTGATGGTCCGGAAAAGACAAACACACATCATTGGTATCTTGTAAATAGGCGAAAAACGGTTCTGGCTTTGCAATTCCTGCCACCAATACTTTAGCAGCAACTTGAATTTCATTTAGATTTATTTTTCGGTTCTCACCATAAATAAATTCTTCGTAAGCTATAAAAGTAAAGTACAATTCTTGATTTGCAGTAACTTTTAACCTCTTTTTAATCTTATTTTGTTCGTCGAGCGGAAGATTAAAAGGACACTTAGTCACAACAATGACATCAGCTCTCTTTGTTCCACTTCGGCTTTCGCGTAAATTTCCGGTTGGCAGCATAAAATCATCCGAATATAAATCGCCGTAGGACGTGAGTAAAATGTAAAGTCCTGCCTTAACTTTCCGATGTTGAAAAGCGTCGTCCAGCAAAATCACTTCTGGCTTTTTAGGAAGAGCTAGTAATTGTTCTATTCCGTTTTTTCTGTCGGCATCAACCGCAACCTGTATTGAAGGAAATTTTTGAAAAAATTGAAAGGGTTCGTCTCCCAGAATTTTTGCATTTGTGCCTGCTTGCGCCAAAACAAAACCTGTAGATTGTCTTTTGTATCCGCGGCTTAACGTGGCGATTTTATATTTATCCGAAAGCAAGCGAATCAAATATTCGATTTGGGGCGTTTTTCCGGTTCCGCCAACGCTAAGATTTCCGACAGCAATAACAGGCAAATCAAAAGAGTATGATTTTAAAACTCCTGCATCGAAAAGAAAATTGCGAATACTTGTTATCGTGCCATATAAAATGGCAAACGGAAACAACAATTTTCGCAGTAAATTCATTTTACGAAAGTAGAATAAATTATCTTTGAAATAAAAATCCAACACATATTTCACAAGTTTTCACAAATTAAAAATAACTATGATTATTTGTGTAAAATAAAATCTGTGTAAATCTGTAAAATCTGTGTCAAAAACATGAAAATTAAAGAAATAATTTCTGTACTCGAAGAAATGGCGCCACTCGCCTATGCCGAAGATTTTGACAATGTCGGATTATTGGTTGGCGATCAGGAAATAGAAGCTACCGGAATTTTGGTTTGCCATGATGCTTTAGAAAATATAATTGATGAAGCGATTTCAAAAAACTGCAATATGGTGGTTTGTTTTCATCCTATCCTATTTTCTGGTTTAAAAAAAATAACGGGAAAAAACTACGTAGAAAAAGCCGTTATTAAAGCCATAAAAAATGACATTGCAATTTATGCCGTTCACACTGCTTTAGACAATCATCAGGAAGGCGTGAATAAAATATTCAGCGATGCACTGGGCTTGGAAAATACCAAAATCCTGATTCCAAAGCAACATTTAATTCGGAAATTAGTGACCTACACCATTGCTAAAAATGCGGAAGAAGTGCGAAATGCTCTATTTGATGCTGGCGCAGGCAATATTGGCAACTATGAAAACTGCAGTTTTAATTCAAAAGGAATTGGAACTTACATGGGAAATGAGCATAGCAATCCTCAGGTTGGAGAGCGATTTGAGTTTGTGCAGGGGGATGAAATCAAAATCGAAGTCACTTTCGAAAAACATTTGGAAAATAAAATCCTGAAAGCATTATTTAAAAGTCACGCGTATGAAGAAGTCGCGTATGAAGTATATGCACTGCAAAACCAACATCAAAATATTGGCATGGGAATGATTGGCGAATTGAAAAATCCCATGAATGAAAAAGAGTTTCTGCATTTCGCAAAAGAAAAAATGCAGTGTGGAGGAATTCGACATTCGAACTTTATTGGAAAAGAAATTAAAAAAGTGGCCGTTCTTGGCGGAGCTGGAAGTTTTGCGATAAAAAATGCAATTCAAGCCGGAGCTGATGCCTATTTAACTGCCGATTTAAAATACCATCAGTTTTATGAAGCCGAAAACAAGTTACTTTTGGCCGATATTGGACATTTTGAGAGCGAACGTTATACAAAAAATTATATTGTAGAGTATCTTCGAAAAAAAATCCTTAATTTTGCAGTTATTTTATCAGAAGAAAATTCAAATCCAGTTAAGTACTTATAGAATATGGCGAATACGAAAGAATTAAGTGTTGAAGACAAGTTAAGAGCAATTTACGATTTACAACTTATTGACTCTAGAATTGACGAAATCAGAAACGTAAGAGGAGAACTTCCTTTAGAGGTAGAAGATTTAGAAGATGAAGTGGCTGGTTTAAGCACACGTTCAGAAAAATTGAAAGGAGAACTTGAAGTTATCGAGGATCTAATCAAATCAAAAAAGAATGCAATTGATGAGCATAAAGAAGCTATCAAAAAATATACTAAGCAACAAGAAACTGTTCGCAACAACAGAGAATTTAATTCGTTGACTAAAGAAATTGAATTTCAAGAATTAGAAATTCAATTATCAGAAAAACAAATTAAAGAAATGAAAGCTTCTATCGAACACAAGAAAGAAGTAATTTCAAGTTCTAAAGAAAGATTAGAAGCAAAATCAAATCACTTAAAGCATAAAAAATCAGAGTTAGACGCTATCATGTCTGAAACTGCTAAAGAAGAAGCATTCTTGTCTGAGAAATCAGCAGAATTTCAAGCTTTAATTGAAGAAAGATTATTGAAGGCTTACACAAGAATCAGAAGTAGTGTTCGTAATGGATTAGCAGTAGTTTCTATCGAAAGAGGGGCATCTGCAGGATCGTTCTTCACTATTCCTCCACAGACACAAGTAGAAATTGCTTCCAGAAAGAAAATCATTACTGATGAGCACTCGGGAAGAATATTAGTCGACAGTTCTTTGGCCGACGAAGAAAAAGAGAAAATGGAACAATTATTTTCTAAATTCTAATTACATTTAAGTCCCGATACACATCGGGACTTTTTTATTATGAAGAAATTGCTTTTTTTTATATTCACTAAATCTATTGGTTTATACATTAACATGTTGAGTTTTGTATTTCCAAAGAAAGCATCGCAACTGGCGTATGGATTCTTTAGTGAACCCCGAGAAGGGAAATTATTAAAGGACAAACTTCCGGAAATTCTGCAAGAAGCACAGTCCGAAATGTTCCAACTTCAAGAAGATTCCTTTCATACTTATACTTGGAAAGGGAATGATACTGTAATTCTTTTGGTTCATGGCTGGGAAAGTAACGCTTCTCGCTGGGAAAATTTACTCCCATATCTCAAAAAATCAGGAAGCACCATCATCGCCATTGACGGACCGGCTCACGGCCTATCCAGCGGAAAAGAATTCAATATTCCTCAATACGCCGAATTTATTCACGTTGCTGTGCAAAAATTCAAACCACAATATCTTATCGGACATTCCATAGGCGGAAAAACCTGCTTGTATTACCAATCCGTTTATCAAAATGATGCTTTAAAAAAAATGGTAATACTTGGAGCTCCAAGTGATTTCAAAATCATCCTTAACAACTACATAACGTTATTAAGTTTGAATAATAAAATTTCAAAGTCTTTAGAAGCGCATTATCTTACTAATTTCAAACTCAGCTTAGAACAGTTTTCCGGTAAAATATTCGCTTCAAAATTAAATATAAAAGGATTAATTGCCCATGACATTGATGACTCTGTAGTTTTATTTGAAGAAGCAAAAAAAATTGCAGGAGCTTGGAAAAATGTCGTTTTTATTGAGACAAAAGGCTTAGGCCATAGCATGCACGACGATGAGCTGTATAAAAAAGTGTTTCGATTTTTATTTGAAGAAAAATAAACTTTTTAGATTTTTAGACTTCTTAGATGACAGGAACTTGTGATTTAAATCAAAGAATATTTTACATATTCCATTTAAACTAAGCTTTCACACAATCCAAAAATCTAAGAAGTCTAAAATCTAACAAACAAATTCATTACTTTTGCAGTATGGAAGAAAATCTAAAACGCCTCAACAAATTTATAGGAGAAACTGGGTATTGCTCCCGCCGCGAAGCCGATAAAATCATTGAAGAAGGTCGTGTAACCATCAATGGAATCGTTCCGGAATTAGGTACGAAAGTTTCTTCAGATGATGAAGTGCGTATTGACGGTAAACTAATCCGTGAGAAAAATGAAAAACCCGTTTATCTTGCTTTTTACAAACCTGTCGGAATTGAATGTACCACAAATTTAGATGTTCGCAATAATATTGTAGATTACATCAATTATCCAAAACGTATTTTTCCCATTGGAAGATTGGATAAAGCCAGTGAAGGATTAATTTTCATGACCAATGACGGTGACATTGTTAATAAAATATTACGAGCCAGGAATAATCACGAAAAAGAATATACTGTTACTGTAAACAAACCCATCACTGATCGTTTTATTGAAAGAATGGGAAATGGAATTCCAATTTTGGACACCATTACCCGAAAATGTAAAGTGGAACAAATCAGTAAATTCACTTTCAAAATCATTCTGACACAAGGTCTAAATCGCCAAATTCGTAGAATGACAGAATATTTAGGGTATGATGTTACAGCGCTAAAACGCATCCGAATTATCAATATTTCGCTTAACATTGCTGTTGGTCGTTATCGCGATTTAACAGATGCCGAAATCAAAGAATTAAACGAACTCATCGAGCCTTCAAGTAAAACTGAAGAAGCGAGTTTGCCAAAAACGGAAGTATCAAAACGAAAAACTGAATTTATCAAAAAAGATGATCCCAGGTTTAAAGGACGAGGTGATTATTAAGCGGGCATAAAATCAAAAGGCATTATTAATTTAGTTTCTTTTGCGATTTCATAAAAGTTTTTAGCTGTTGTAAATCTGATATTATCGTGTGTTACTTTAAATCCTCCAAATATGTCAGAACCTTTTATATTCAATAGACGTTCTTGAATTCGTTCTCTGTTGAAATATATCATTTTCTCGTGGAATATAATCCTGCAATAATGAAGGTTCGCGGGAACCTACAGATTGAGAATTTTCAATTTCTACTGAAGGACTTCGGGACGCTGTTGTAAATATTTCATGTGATTTCATATTAATATAATTTAATATTTTTCATCACTTGACAACAAAGAGTAAAACACAAATAATATTGATGGTATGTACTAAAACTGTATTGAAAAACAATCTGCAGCATTTTTTTACCAAAAATAAATAGAATTGAAATACGTGAAGTTGGGTGTTTACACGGCTTATTTCAATAAAGAAAAGTTACTGAGTATTAATCGAATAAAGTTGAAAAAACTTAACGTATGTACAACAAAGTAATAACAAAATCTTAACAGCAAAACAACTGCTGAAGTGTGACCTTTGCAATGTAATAAACTGGTTATTTATTATTTTGGTTTTGGTTAGTTAAAGAATTGCCTGTATGTAAATGCAGGCTTTTTTTATTTAGCTGTGCTAATAAAGGAAAGGACGGCATCATTAAAAGCATTAGGTTGCTCTACATTTACTACATGTCCACATTTTTCGATTACAAAGAGTTCGGACGATTTATAATGATTTTCTACAACTTTACGAACTGATGGCAAAAACATATAATCTTCTTCGCCCATCACATAAAGAGTAGGAATATTCAATTCAACCTGACGAAACCATTTCAATACCGGATTTATTTCGGCAGTGAGTTTAAACCATTTTATAAATTCCTTTTGATATAATTTTTTGGCCTCGTTAATAAAAAGCAAGCGCGATTGTTTGTGACTTTTTTTGGGCATAATCACAAAAGCAAAAAACTTATACAAAACGAGATAAGGCAAAACGTATTTAAACATATTTCCCAAACGCATCAATACCTGGGAACGGAAATTCATCTTTAAGATTGCACCTCCCAAAATCATGCTTTGTACCCTTTCTGGGTACATTTCTGCCAACTGTCTAATGAGTATGGTGCCCAAAGAAATTCCAACAAAATGTGATTTTTCGATTTTAATAAAGTCTAAAACTTCCAAAATATCATTGGCCAAAGCCGAAAAAGTATATTTCTGTTTGAAAGCTGTTTTTAAAGTAGGTTTTGATTCTCCGTGACCTCGCAAATCCAGCAACAATACATTATACTGTTTTTTGAAATCGCGAATTTGCTTGAACCAGATAGAAGAACTTCCTCCGGCACCATGAACAAAAGTTACCCACTGGTCGGTGTTTTTATTTTCGTAAATGGTATAATTAATCACGTGTTTTTTTTGTAAAAATATAACTTTAATTTTAAATCTCAATCTTAACAAAAAATAATGCCAATTTAAAGATTGTATGCCGTAAATTTGCAAAAAATTATACCCATGAAAGGATTATTGATAGAAAAAGATGAAATCGAAAAGTTTAAAAGAGAATACCAAATACTCTCTGAACAAAATTTCAACGTCGAAAAGACTACAGTAAAGTCAATCGTGACAACAGAAAAATTGATTTTAGACGAATGCGAATTATAATTTTTGATGCATTTTTTTAAAATAATCAAAAGCTTTTAGCAATCGGCTTCCATACCAAGAAAACATTTCGCCATCTACAAATACAGTTTTTGCGTGGTGCGTGAAACGACCTATCTCAAAAGCATCTTCTTCCTTAAAAGGATACGGCTCTGACGATAGGAAAACCAAATCAGGATCACCTTGCAAGCGCATTTTTCTGAGTTCGATTTCGGGATAACGTCCCGAAGTCTCGGAATTGTCAGCATAAATGTTTTGAAAGTGGTTTAGTTTTAATAATTCATTGATAAAATTATCCGAGCCTGCGACCATAAAAGGGTTTTTCCAAATGAAGTATGCTACTTTTTGTTCCGGTTTATCTTTGATGAAGTTTTTAAAATCGCTCAAGGCAAAAGCCAATTTGTCGTTCCATTTCTGGGCTTCTGTTCTGCAATTAAAAAGCTGACCAAAGTCGGTTATCATTTGAAAATTATCTTCAATAGTGATGATATTTGTCACCCAAACAGGACAAATTTTTCGCAATTCCTCCACAATTTCAGCGGTGTTTTCCTCTTTATTACAAATGATAATATCCGGTTGCAGCAATCTGATTTTTTCGTAATGTACTTTTTTGGTTCCGCCAACAATTTTCTTCGTTGATATAAAATGATACGGATGTACACAGAATTTTGTAATTCCTATGATTCGGTCTTCTAAACCTAAATCATAAAGCAATTCCGTTTGTGAAGGAACCAATGAAATGATGCGTTTTGGCGACGTTTCAAAAGAATGTGCTATTCCGATTTGATCTATTAAAGTTTTCATAGTATTATTTCACAAAGATTGATACGAACATGCAGATATTCACTGACTTTTTTTGAAAAAAATTTACAAATCTTGACAAATAAATCTGTGTTAATTTATGAAATCTTTGTCCAATCATATTCGTACTAATTTGTGAAATTCGTGTTTATTTTTATTGAACTGTGTTTAATATTGCTGCCATTTCCTGTTGCATCTTCAACGCCTCTATTCTTGCTTTTTCGGCAAAATCAATTCCGTTTGAGGCATAAATAATTGCTCGGGAGGAATTTATTAGCAATCCAATATTCTCGTTCATTCCGTATTTACAAACTTCCGAGAGACTACCTCCTTGCGCGCCAACTCCCGGAACTAATAAGAAACTGTCAGGGACAATTTTGCGAATTTCAGTGAAATATTCCGCTTTGGTAGCGCCTACGACGTACATCAGGTTTTCGCTGTTTTTCCACGTTTTAGAAGTTTCTAATACTTTTTTGTACAGTTCTTTTCCACCTGAAGTATCGGAAACGTTTAAAGTCTGAAAATCAAAAGCACCTTCATTTGAAGTCAAAGCCAACATAATCGTATGTTTATTTTTGAAAGCTAAAAAGGGTTCAACCGAATCTTTCCCCATGTAAGGAGCAACCGTAACGCTGTCGAAATTTAAATCTTCGAAAAAAGCTTTGGCATACATTGATGACGTATTTCCAATGTCACCTCGTTTCGCATCTGCGATCGTAAAAATACCCGGATAGGTTGAGTTGATGTATTCAATTGTTTTTTGCAACGACATCCATCCTTTAATTCCGTTAGCTTCATAGAAAGCGGTATTGGGTTTGTAGGATACTGTCAAATCATGCGTGGCATCAATTATTGCTCGATTAAACTCGAAAATCGGGTCTTCTAAATCTAATAAATGCCTCGGAATTTTGTTTAAATCAACGTCTAAACCAATGCATAGGAACGATTTTTTCTGTTGAATTTGTTGGATAAGTTGTTGCGTTGTCATTTTTATATAGTTGTGCGGCAAAATTACAAACATAGAATCAAAATCAGTTACAATCCTGTAATAAAATTCGAATTTATATGGTGAAATGAAATTATAGAATTACGGTACTTAAAAAATTGCAATGACAGAAAACAGAGATTAATTTAGATTCAAAAAGAGCGTTATTAACAGGAAATGATAAAAGCAAAAACCGAGTTTAAAATTAAGATGTAACCTGCTAAATAAGTAATAATAACAGGTGAAATTCCGAGGAAATTCAAACAAAAAAACATTTAAAGCGTATACGAACTGTTAAAAAAATTGTAAAATTAACGATTGTTGAGCATTTAAAATTTTATTGAAGTGCCAAATCATAATTTTTTTTTATTTTTAAAATCTTAATAATGAAAACTTAACCCTTACGTAATTAATTAAAACTTGGGTAAAAGTCGCTAATCGCTCCGTTTTAAATTCGAAAAAAAGTTTTTAAGAATGATTCAAAAATGAATTTAAAAGCAAGCTTTTTATATCTTTACTATTAAACAAAAGTCTTTATGAAAGTATATTTAAAATTTGATTATGCTCAACTGACAAAAAAAATTGTTCAGGAAAAATTATCCGAATTGGGGTATAAATTTAATATTATCGGGTTTGGTGAGTTTAATTTTTTAGAAAAAATACCGTCTGGGAAATTGGATGAAATCACAGCTATTTTCAAAGAATATGGAATAGAAATCGTTGAAAATCAAAAAAGAGTATTAGTTCAAAAAATAAAAGACGCTATTGTTGAAATGGTAAATAGCGACAAACCTTTGAACATAAAAAGCTCCGTGTACATTGCGGATAAGTTAAATCTCAGTTACGCGTATTTGTCTAATGTTTTTTCAGAAGTTACGTACACTTCTATTGAAAATTTTATTATTATTCAAAAAATAGAATTATCCAAACAATTAATGATCAGCACACCACTTAATTTAACTGAAATTTCCATTCAGTTGAATTATTCGAGCGTAGCACATTTGAGCACGCAATTTAAGCATACGACCGGAATGACGCCTTCCGCTTTTCAACGAATCATTTCGAAAAGAAGGGAATTATCTAACAAAAACAACATCTAAAACACATTTATATGAATACTGAATTTATAAATATTTGCCTTGCGGACGATGACGAAGATGACAGACTGTTTTTCACAGATGCCTTTGATGAATTAAAAATAAATACAAAAGTGAGTACTTTTAATGATGGTGTCGCACTGATGAATTATCTAAATAATGAGGATTCTGTTTTGCCCAGCGTATTATTTTTAGATTTAAATATGCCAAAAAAGAATGGCGTAGAATGTTTATTGGAAATCAAAAAAAATGAAAAACTAAGTGATATTGCCATTGCGATTTATTCGACCTCATCATCGGAAGAACATATTGAAGAAACCTTTATAAATGGCGCCAATATTTACATTAAAAAACCAAATGATTTTGAGGATTTAAAAAAAATACTTGCAGAAGTTGTGACCATAAATTGGCAATACCACACATCCGGCTTAAACAAAGACAATTTTTTAATGCGAATGTAAAATGAGATATACTCAACTTCAGAAGTCACCTGTTTTTCTAAAAATTATTTTTGTTATTTCGGTCGCGATTATATTTTTTATTGGAGGCATTACTTTTAAGCACATTACGGTTCTAAAAAAATCGTCCGCTTGGGTGAGCAACAGTCATGAGGTGAATGCTGAACTTGAACGTTTGATTTCCTATATAAAAGATGCCGAAACCGGACAAAGAGGTTACATTTTGAGTAGTGATAAAAGCTTTCTGGAACCGTATTATAAATCAAAAATTTTAGTAAGAAAATCGTTTAAAAGAGTTTCCAAACTAACGGCAAATAGCAGAACACAACAAAGCAATTTAAAAAAGCTGTTGTTTTTCATTAACAAAAGACAAAATTATCTTTCTAAGTCGCTCTATCTAAAGGAACAGGGGATTTACGATCAAGAAATTCTTAAAAACAACTTAATTATCGGTAAACAAACAATGGATTCTATTCGCATCAAAATAGAAGACATGATGATTACCCAACACAGACTTTTAAAAAACAGACAACAGGAGTATGAATCGACTATGAATTATACTCCGCTGCTCATTTATTTAACGCTAATTGTAACCTTGGTTTTAATTACGATTGCTTTCATAAAAATGAACAGGGATTTAGTATTGTTGAAAAATACAATCAATACGTTATCTGTTGCTAATGAAGCCAATAATCTTGCAGAAATAGTTGGTGGTTGTGGAAGTTGGCAGTTAAATTTTGAAACGAATACCTATACTTTCTCTGACAATGAATATCGGTTATTGGGGTGCGAGCCGCAATCTTTTGAAGCGAGTTTAGAGGTGTTTTTAAACTTTATTCATCCTGAGGATTTAGAATTTGTAATCGAAAAGACCAAAAGCATTCATACCCATAATGATCTTGCTCCTTTCACGTACAGAATTATTAAAAAAGATGACAAAATAAGATATTTCAGAACGGTAGGACGAATTGTCACAATTGCTTCCGGCGACAAAACTTTTATAGGCACCACAAGCGATGTTACGGAAGAAGTGCAGGCTCAAAACCTTATTGAAGAGCGGAACAGGGAATTAGAAAACAATAACAAAGAATTAACTGCTTTCAATTACATTGCGAGTCATGATTTGCAAGAACCATTGCGAAAAATTGAAACTTTCCTTTCGAGACTAGTGATTAAAGATTACAGCAATTTATCAAAATCCGGACAGCAATACGTGTCTAGCATTCAATCCTCTGCCAACAGAATGCGGGTTCTTATTCATGATTTATTGCAATTTTCGAGAACTAATAAAGGTGAAAAAGTTTTTGAAGAAGCTGATTTGAATGTTTTACTTGAAAATGCAAAGCAGGAATTAGCTCAAATTATTGAAGATAAAAAAGCAATTGTAGAAAGTAATGAATTACCAACCTTGAACGTAATTCCATTTCAAATTCAGCAGTTGTTTATCAATTTAATAAGCAATTCTTTGAAATACAGCAAAGCCAAAACTGCTCCAATCATCAAAATTAATGCTTCGATAATCACTCACAACGAAGAAGACCTGCTGCCGAATAGCAACTCTAAATATTACAAAATTAGTATTGAAGACTACGGAATTGGTTTTGAGCAGGAATATGCCAAAAAGATTTTCATCCTCTTTAATAGACTTCACAACAAAAACGATTATGAGGGAACCGGAATTGGTCTCGCTATTTGCAAAAAAATAGTAGAAAACCACAAAGGATTTATTGTTGCGAAAGGAATTCCTGATGAAGGCGCAACGTTTATCATTTATCTACCGGCGTAATGTAAAAGATATTCTTTACTGAATTTTACAATTAATGTTAGGCTCTTTTTGGAGGCACTCGCTTTTACGGTGAGGACTGTTTTTGCAAAAAAATAGTATTGGTTAACCTATTGGTTACAATTACTTAAAATTAAAAGTTCCAAAAAAATTTAAAAACAAACGCTTCGATACATAGAAAATTAAGATTCAAACTGCCCAAATGCTTGAGTAAGAAAGCTGTGCTTTACTGTAATAAAGTAAAATTTCTTAAGTGAAATTCATAAAAACTATATTTTATGCGATATTCAAATTCGCTTCATTTGCAAGGTTATTTAAAAAAAGTAGACAAACTGTAACCTTTTTTGACAGTCATTTTTTATCCAAAGTTTTACAAGCCCATATTTAAATTCTGTAATAAAATTCGAAATTGATGTAACGCCCAATCAGCAGAGGCATTGCATCTTTGTAAAACTAAAATAACAATGTAAAAAGTATTCAGAATGAAAAATTTAAAAAAAGTATCAGCGGTTGTTTTATTACCTACAGGAATAACAAATTTAATTCAAGAACAAAAAAGCAGTCTTCTATAGATTTCAAAGATGTTCTCAACACCTCTAACTTGTATACTAAAGATGTTGATGATGAAAATCTACCGATGGGTTTAATTTAGGATTGTTTACAGAATCGCCTATAACTTCCAGCTTGGCTTTGCAACCAGAGATAAGTTTTACGACCAAAGGAGTCGAACTACAACACGACAATGCTTTTGCGCAAGGAACAGGGAAATTCAGGCTGAACTATCTTGAAGTTTCTTTGTTATTAAAAGCAAATCTAACAGACAATTTCAACGTTCACTTCGTTCTGTATGCCGCTTTTCTGGTAGATTCCAAAATTACAAATGAATCTTTAAACGGCTCCCACAACACAAAAGACAATATCGATGAAGATGATTTAAATAAGTTTGATCATGGTTTAGCCGCTGGAATTGCATTTGATTTTGACAGTTTCGGAATAGGCGCCAGATACAATTACGGTTTAAACAAGGTGGGAAAACAAAGAACAGTTATTGGACAAACCTTTACTTTTCCAGATTCTAAAAACAGCGTATGGAGTGTGTACGAAGCGATAAAATTTTAATGAAATAAGTACATCATGTCAAATTTAATTAATGCAGTCGCGGTGGTGCTTGTAATTATTTAAACGTTGGGATTTTTCATTTAGAGCGTAGGAAGCATCATTCCTGTTTTTTGGCAATAGCAGTAATAACCCTTACACCGCGAATGATAAGTGGATATAAATTCAAATTTAAAAAAAAATAAAATCATGAAAAATAACAATTTAGCAGCAGGAATACTTGGCGGTTTAGCAATAGGAACGGTTTTAGGAATACTTTTTGCCCCGGCAAAAGGGTGCGAAACCAGAAAAAAAATTGCTGATAAAAGCAGTGATTTAGCAGATTCTCTAAAAGATTCTTCCGGAAAATGGAATGAACAAATTGCCCAAACTATCAGTCATCTCAAAAAGGATTTCGAACAATTGCTTGGAAATGCTTCAGACATCTTAAAAGAAGAAATAGCAAATACGGATAATTTAAAAAGTATTAACAAGCACACAATTTAAGTTCAAAGTCGTTTCAAACGAACTTTTTACAACACTGAAAAATTACACATTTTATTTCAAAAATTGATTAAAACACAGTATTATGAAAAACACATTCAATATCAAAACTTTTATTACCACGTTAGCTATAATTTTAGGAATAGCAACCACTAGCGCGCAAGAAGCAAAAAATTACAATCAGGGATTTCGTCTTGGATTTGGAATCAACGGTGGACTTCCACTGGATAATCCATACGATTATAATTTGGGTGCCGATGCCAGACTTCAATATGATTTGTCCAAAAAATATTCCGTAACATTTACCACAGGATTCAGCAATATGTTTGCATCCGGTGATACTAATGATTTGGGTTACATTCCTGCAAAAGCCGGTTTCAAAGCATTTGTACTCAAAGACCAATTGTATCTGATGGGAGAAGTAGGTGCGGCTTTTGCAGTGACAAACGGATACAACGACACCTCTTTGTTGTTAAGCCCAGCCATTGGATATGCTACGGATAAAATCGACATCAGTTTGCGATATGAGCATTTCAATGACTTTCCGGTGGTTAAAAACAACGTTGTCAAAGAAGGTTTAGGACAAATTTCACTGCGATTGGCATACGGATTTAAACTATAGCATAAATCCAAAATGAAAAATTCAGTACCACTATTAGGACTTTTTTTACTGACGATTTCCTTTACTTCTTGTAAAACTAAAACCGAAAAAAAGGCCGAAATAGTTACCGCTAATTATGTTCGTTTTGTTGATTCTGTTACGCACAAAACTACTGCTGATGCGGCAGCGAATTGGTCCAATATTGAAAAGTATTTCGAAAAACAATCGAATGAACTCAATTGTACGATTGACAATTTAGATGACACGTCGGCTTTTGACGCCAAAATTGATTCGGCGACCGCTAAATACGAAGCTTTCAAAAATTCGATTCCGCGGCAAAAAGAAGTAATTAAAGCAGTACATATTTCAGCAAAATAAATTTGGTTACATATAGATATAGGTATAAAAAAACCAGCGGAAAATTAATTTTCGCTGGTTTTTTGTATTTAAAAGTATCTTGATTGCTTAGTAAACTTCGCTGGCTTCTTTCAGTTTTTCCATGTTGTTGACTAAAGCCAACTCATCAACAATTTTCTGAATGTCACCATTCATGATATTTCCCAAATCGTACAACGTCAATCCCACACGGTGATCCGTTACACGACCTTGCGCGTAATTATAGGTACGGATTTTTGCCGAACGGTCACCAGAACTTACTTGAGACGTACGCGTTGTAGCATCTTCCGCTTGTTTTTTGGCTAATTCCTGTTCGTACAAACGGGAACGCAAAACGCCAAATGCCTTATCTTTATTCTTGTGTTGTGATTTTTGATCCTGACATTGCGCCACTAATCCGGTCGGAATGTGTGTCAAACGAACCGCTGATTTGGTTGTATTTACGGATTGTCCCCCTGGTCCTGATGAACAGAAAAAATCCACACGTACATCATTCATATCGATTTGTACATCAAATTCCTCTGCTTCCGGCAATACCATAACAGTCGCTGCTGATGTATGAACACGCCCTTGAGTTTCCGTTTGCGGTACACGTTGCACACGGTGAACACCAGCTTCAAACTTCAAAGTTCCGTAAACGTCCTCACCGGTAACTTCAAAAATCACCTCTTTAAAACCACCCGAAGTTCCTTCATTCATATCCACCACAGATGTTCTCCAACCTCTGTTCTCACAATATTTCGTGTACATACGGAACAAATCCCCGGCAAAAATACTCGCTTCATCCCCACCCGTTCCGGCACGAATCTCCACCATCACATTTTTCGCATCTTCGGGATCTTTTGGAATCAACATAAATTTGATTTCTTCCTCCAGTTCCGGCAATCTGTCCTTCGCTTCTTCCAGTTGCATTTTGGCCATTTCGGTCATATCAGCATCACTGTTATCGGCAATTATTTCATTTGCTTCCTCGATATTTGCCATCAAAATAACATATTCATCGCGCTTTTCAGCCAAAGCTTTTAAACTTTTGTACTCTTGATTCAATTGCACATAACGCTTCTGATCAGAGATTACATCCGGCTGAATGATTAAATCCGAAATCTCATCGAAACGTTGTTTTACTATTTGAAGTCTATCTAACATTTTCTTATTCCTTTATTTAGAGTGCAAAATTAGTGAAAATATTACACATTATTTAGTGAAATATTACACATTTTGGCTTTCAGATTTTACATTTTTTTCAGGAGCTGTTTCCTGCTATCCGCTGTATCTTTTTTTGGTAAAAAAACCAGAAAAAGGATGCCGCTTCTATCAGGGCTAGGGAATTGTGCTAATAAGAGATTGATAACACATATCTGCACGATCAGCACAAATCCTTAATCAAGTTTGTACTAAGCCTTTTACAATTTTAATAATAAGATTTTTAATATTATTAAGTTAAAAATTTATCTTTGTTGTTAAATGAATTATAAAATTTAAAAAAATGATAAGAATTATACATCTTTCAGATTTCCATCTTAATCCAACGAATTTGTTAGATTGGAATAATTTTATAAAAAAAGCATTATTAAAAAAATTATCTGAATTAAATAGCCAAGAAGAAATTTTATTTATAGCATTAACTGGAGATCTAATTGATTTTGGAGGTAAAGAATTTAATTCACCCGAATTAGCATTTAATACTTTTGAATCAGAAATAATTGAACCAATTATTAAGTCTTTAAATTTAACAATAGATAGATTTTTAATTATACCCGGTAATCACGATGTAGTTAGAAATGAAGATACCGAAAGAGACGAATTAGGAAGTAAAAATTATTTTACAACATCTGAAAACATTTCTAAATTTATTACTAAAGCTATAACTGATGATAGTTTTGATGGAATGAAAAGAATGATTGCTTATAAAAATTTTGAAAAAAAATTATATAAAAATCTTGCAATACCACATAATATAACAATTTTTGGTTCTTCTTTTATTATTACTGATAAAACAGGATTTGAAATAGGGGTTTCGTGTTTAAATTCTGCCTGGAGAAGTTACAGTAAAGATGATAAAGGAAATTTATTAATAGGAGAAAACCAGCTTATTGAGCAGGCCAATTTTATTGAAAATACTGATTTAAAAGTTGCTTTAGTTCATCATCCAATTGATATGTTATCAAATGTTGAATCAAAATTAATAATTGACCATTTACATAAAGATTATAATCTCTTACTTTTCGGGGATTCCCACGAAACTTTAACATCTATGAGCACTGGATTTAATGGCTCTCTATTTATGAATTTAGCACCATCTGGAATGAGTGATATTAGAACTGATAGCAGAAGGTATTCAAATGGTTTTACAGTTATTGATGTTGATTTTAATGACAAACAAATTTGTGCACAATATTTTAGATATAATCATAATAAAAAAGAATATGTGATTGATACTGATTCTGGAAATACAGATGATGGAAAGTTTTGTCAAGTAATACCAGAAAAAGAAAAAAAGAAAAATATAAGCATAATTAATAAAGCGTTGGCAAATGTAAAAGACAATCATTATAGTTCGATGAATGATTGTATGATTGGCATTAAAGTAGATATAAATGTAAAATGCATCAAGGCTGCTTTTATTTTACCTCCAATAACAATGGGTAAATCTCTCTCTGACGAAGACGAAACCCCTGAAATTAATATCAATCAAATAGTAAAAGACAATTATCATCAAATGTTTTTTGGTAATAAAGAAAGCGGTAAAACAGTTTTACTTTTCAGATTAGTTAGAGAGTTTGTTGATGAATATCAATATACAAGAAAACTACCAATTTATTTTAATTTAGAGGAGATTGGACATAAAGAAATTGAAACAGTATTAAAGGAATATTTAAGTTTTAATACAAGTGAATTAAATGAGTTAATTAAAAATAATGACATTGTTTTATTAGTTGACAATTTAAATTATAAAGAGAATGGCAATAACATAGATAGAATAAAAAAAATAGAAACTTTTTTAAATGAAAATAAAAACATTCAAATTATTGCTACTGGAGATGGCGATATATCTTCGGGTGTTCCTCCAATTGATTATGTCAAATATTGTAAAATCCCATTTAAAAGCTATTTTATACAAAATTTAAGATCAAAAGAAATTAAATCAATTATAAAGCTTTGGATTCCTGATGAAGATAGTATTAAAATGGAAAGCAGATTAGATAAAATAGTTAGTGATTTTAGTTCTTTTTCTTTACCGAGTAATGCAATGTCTGTTTCTCTTTTTCTTTGGAGTACTGAACATTCTGATCGTAAGCCTATAAATAATGCTGTATTACTGGATATTTACATAGAAATTATTCTTGAAAAATTGAACCAAGATAACATTTATAGAGGTTCGTTTGATTTTACAAATAAATTGCAACTATTAGCAAATATTGCTCAAGAAATGTTAATTGATGGAAAAGATGATTATTCTTTAATTTATAGTGATTACATCAAAGTAATTGAATCATATTTAAAATTGGTTGGGTTCGATTATGAGTCTGATAAAATCGCAGAATATTTCATTAGAAGAAAACTTTTTACAAAGTATCAAGGGAATAGAATTAAGTTTTCACAATCTTGTTTCTTTAACTTTTTTTTGGCTAAAAGAATGGAGTTTAACCCAGAATTTAAGGCTTATATTTTGGCAGAAGAAAATTTTTGTAAATTTATTTATGAAATAGATTTTTATTCAGGTTTAGTTAGAAGTGACAAGGAATTATTAATTAAAATATTTGATCGGTTTAAACAGGAATTTAGTAAAACTGATTATATTTTTCCTCAACTTGCTAATAATTGGGACAGGTATTTTATTATAAAGTTGAAAAGTGAAGAAAATGAAGATTCTAAATTTCAATCCGTAACCAAAACTACTGAAATTTCAACAATTAAAGAAAATAGACCTTCTGAAGAAATGATAGAAGAATTTCAAAATAGAAGACTTTCACAAATAGATGAACCAGGTAAAATTTTGAAAAAGAATGGCAGTGTTAATTTGGAAACTTTATTAATATTAATGTCAGTAGTTTTAAGAAATTCAGAAGGAGTTGAAGATATTAATTTAAAAAAAGAAATTTATAATTCTTTAGTCAAATATTTAATGATTTGGACTGTTTTATATCGTGAACATATTATTGATTATATTTTAAAAAATAAAAAATTACCCCCAACATTACCAACTAATATTAGTGTACAAAGAATGTTGTTAAATCTACCATTTCATATACAATCTGGTATGGCAAAATGGCTAGGAACACCTAAATTGGCAAAAGTAATTCTCGCAAAAATTGAAGAAGATGCAAAGGGTAAATCTTTTACTAAAAGTGATTTGGAATCATTCATTTCTGTTGCATTATATGCAGATGTACAAGGACGTGACTATCCGAAATATTATAAAAATTTTATTAAAAATTTAAAAAACACACCAGTTAGAGATTATGCTTTATACAAGTTAATATTTTATTATTACAGAAGAACTAGAGATGGTAGTGAAAATGAAGCTCTATATTTAGATATGATTTCAGAATTGAAAATGAAAGAATTAAATTTACCTAATAAAATGAAACAAAAAATAATTAATACATATATAACTTCAAAGAAAAACTTTTTGAATTAATTTCCGCCGTGGCGCGAGCGTCCCGCCCGTGAACACAAACAAAAGTAAATACATTATAAATTGTAATTGGCACGAGCGGGGTGGGCACAGAATGCAATTCTGCGCTAACAATAAATGAGAATATATGAAGTAATCTACGGCATTTTTCTCTTTCTTTATTATGAAAATGAGACGTAATCAATAGCCCTGATGGAAGCGGCATCCCACGCTTTTTAACGTGGATACAGCGTACAGCAGGAAGATTGGTTCTTAAAAACACTAATCGGTATGCTCCTAAAAACTTGAACTTTCCTAGCCGTTCATAACTCCTAAAAATTTCTTTTTAATACCGATTATGTATTCAATATAGTTCAATAAAGATTAAACTATTTTCATACCCCTATCGCTCGGATATCCACAATCGTTAGCGCAGTTTTGCAAACTGTGCCCACAACGAGAAGCAAATAAAAAACAGAACAACTGGATGTGATCGCATTGTTCCTCGTAATGACTTAATGAAATCGTCCACAAATAAAACCAACTGAAATGAAAAAGATCCTTATTACATTTTTAATAGTTACATTCTTTGTTTCTTGTAAAGAAACAACTAGCAAAAAAGCGGCCGAAGTTAAAAATCAACAAGTTGACAGCACAGCGAATCAAGTGATAGAAGTTGCTGCGTTCAAAGGGCAACAAGTTACCGGAGTCACACTTACAGATGACGGGCGTATTTTTGTAAACTTTCCGAGATGGAGAAAAGGAGTTGATGATTCAGTAGTGGAAATAACAAATACTACCGTTCAAAAAAGCTATCCGGATGAAAATTGGAATTCTTGGGAGATTGGACAGCCAGTTGTAGCCAATAAATTTGTTGGAGTGCAATCAGTAGTTGCCTTTGAAAACCAATTGTATGTCTTAGACACCAGAAGTCAATTATTCGAAAATGTACTGGATGCGCCTCGTCTTTTTGTTTTTGATTTAACAACTGATAAATTAGTTAAAACCTATGTTTTAGATAAAAACAGCTACCACCCTGATTCTTATATCAACGATCTTAGGATCGATAAAAAAACTCAAAAAATCTATCTTACTGACTCAGGAAACTCTGGTATTGTCATCATAGATATTAAATCCGGTCGTTCTAGAAGAGTTTTAGACAATCATAAATCAACAGCTGCCGAACAAGGCTTTTTGACATTTGGAGGCAAAAAATGGAAAAATACCATTCATTCTGATGGAATAGCCTTAGACACTGTAAACGACCGACTTTATTTTCATGCCCTTACAGGATACAGCCTCTATTCAATTGCAACAAATATGCTTAACTCTGAAGATGAAAAAAGCATTGAAGAAAGCGTTCGATTTGAGGCAAAAACCGCCGCACCAGACGGCATGCTATTTGACGACAACGGCAATTTATATTTTGCCGATTTAGAAAATAATAAAATCCAGTATCGAAAACCAGATGGCAGTATTCACACTTTGGTAGAAGGTGACAAGATAAAATGGGCAGATACATTTAGTATTTATAACAATTACTTGTATTTTACCAACTCAAGAATAAATGAAGTTACTGCTGATATTTCAAATTTGACTTTTACTTTAAACAAAATAAAATTAGCCAAATAGTAAAAAAAGTTATATTGACAAATCTAGCATTTGCAGCGGACATAAAGTTACTGATATCAAACATTAGTTTTTAGTTTCAATGTATGATATAAGATGGGTCGAATTTTTCAGACTCATTTTTTTTATCAAAAAAAAAGTTTAACTATTTTTAAAACTTACATTGCTACAGCAATAGTTGTGCAATAATAGAAATGAATGTCAACAGCAAAAAAAGATGCAGATCGCTTGGATATCCCCAGTCGTCAGCGCAGTATTACTTCGCCAGATCGTTCGGATATCCAAAATAGTTAGCACAGTTTTGCAAACTGTGCCCACAACGAGAAGCAAATAGAATAATCGACAAATTGGATGGTATTGCTTCGTTCAGTACAATGAATTAAACCGATTAATCAACAGCAATTTGTCAATATAACGGGGTTTGGGTTTAATTTGAAGTTGGTTTTGTACTTGCAAAGTCAGTGTTTAATCGAAAGTTTTGGCTCCCTCAATCCGCCACATCGCCACGATGCAAAACGTTATAGCCAATGCTAAGGACGACACAACAATGACAAACATTTTACATAAATAGTATGACAAAAGTTTTAATTACAGGGGCGACAGGAAATGTTGGGACAGAAGTGATAAAGTCATTGCAAAACATTGACCATCAACTTGAAATTTATGCTGGAGTTAGAAACTTAAATGAAGACCGACTTAAATTATCCAATTACAAAGTAAATTTTTCTCTATTTGACTTTACAGATGTTGAGACATACAAAACCGCTTTGAACGGCTGTGAAATCCTTTTTTTATTACGACCGCCACAAATTTCAGAAGTAGAAAAATATTTTAAACCTATCATTGACACTTGTAAAAAAAACGGAGTTAAACATATTGTATTCTTATCAGTTCAGGGCGTTGAGAAAAGTAAAATGATACCGCACCACAAAATTGAGAAACTAATTGTTGACAGCAAAATACATTACACGTTCCTACGACCTGCTTATTTTATGCAAAACTTTACTACTACTTTGCATAACGACTTAGTGAATAAAAAAAGAATTTATCTACCTGCTGGTAACGCAAAATTTACTCTGGTTAACGTTCGTGACATTGGTGCAGTTTCTGCAACTATCTTGACAAACATATCGGAGCATATTAATAAATCGTATGAATTAACTTGTAATGTAAAGTTGACGTTTTTGGAAATGGCAAGAATATTAAGTGACATTTTAGCAATTGAAATTCAATATATATCGCCAAACCTTATAAGTTTCTTCCTGACAAAAAGAAAAGAAAAAACACCAACGATGTTTATTCTTGTGATGATTATGCTTCACTATTTCCCAAGATTTCAAAAAAAACCTGAGACTACGAACTGGGTCGAGAAAATCACCAATAGACAACCAACAACATTTGAACAATTTATAAATGACAATAAAAAAGCACTTACCGAATGACAATAAGCTCCAAATCGCACGGATATCCACAATCGTTAGCGCAGTTTTGCAAACTGTGCCCACAACGAGAATCAAATAAAATAATGGTCCAACTGGATGGGATTGCTTCGTTACTTGCACTGACTTAACCCAATCGCTCGGATATCCACAAGCATTAGTGCAGAATTACAAACTGTGCAAACAACGAGAAACAAATAAAATAATAGAAAACAATATTGGATGATTTTGGACTTAAACGTGATATTGCCGAGAGAGGAAAAATAGCGTTCGAAATGCTTCAGGCCAAAATACATGATACTATTCTAATGGATTTGGAACTACAGAATATATTCTTAAAACAATGAATTCAAAAATTCTTGTTATTGCCTTAACTGCTGATTTAACAAAGTGGATTTGAAAAAATGCAAATCAAAAACAATGAACGATTGTATTGCAAAACCTGTTGATGAAACACCAATGTAAGGCAAGATAATTGGCCTTTCAAATAAAGCAGAAATGAAAAAATAGATTTAATTTTTTGATATCAAAAAAGAAATAGGTAAAAGTAGTAACGAGTTAAAAAATTATTTTTATTAGTTATTTGTCGAAAACAAAGCTTTTAGTAATTACCACTATTTAATCCTATTGTAAACTATCATTTACAGCACATATTGGTAATTTTTAGTTCATTCAAATTAGCATAATAGCTAAAAAACTTTTCGAAACGACAATCTTATAACTAAATACTAAAATTTTATAACTTATCCGGCAGTAATATTTTAACATTTGTATAGTGGCAAATAAGTCACAAAATAATCAAACCAATTATGAAATTAAAAAATACACTATCTACCCTCGCTATGCTATCGGTAGTATTTTTGACCAGTTGTACTAATGATAATGTTGAGAATTCAACTTCTAATTCGTCTGCTGTTGCAAAATCAGATGGTTCAACTTCTACCATATTTGCGGTAAATGAAACTTATAACATACCAACAAAAATTGGTTCACAGAAACCAGTAAATCTTGGTATTGCAGGAGATTTTGCAATTTTATCAAAAACAGGAATTACAGATGTGTATAAATCCGCTATTACGGGTGATATTGGTTCAAGTCCAATAACTGGTGCTGCTATATTAGTTAGGTGTACCGAAGTAGTAGGAACAATATACACCGTTGATGCTGCAGGTCCGCTTCCATGTAGTGTACCTAATGCTACAAGATTAACAGCTGCTGTTGGAGATATGCAAACCGCCTACACTGATGCAGCAGGACGAATTAACCCTGATTTTCTGAATTTAGGTGCCGGAAATATTGGAGGAAAAACACTGACACCTGGTTTGTATAAATGGACAACTGCGCTTACTATTCCAACGGATATAACTATTTCTGGTAATTCAACTGATGTTTTTATTTTCCAAGTAGCCGGTACTCTTAAATTGAGTTCCGCAGTTAGAATGACGTTAACAGGAGGAGTACAAGCCAAAAATATTTTTTGGGTAGTTTCCGATGCCGTAACATGTGGAACAACTAGTCATTTTGAAGGAAACATATTAGGAATGACCGGGATCAATTTTCAGACTCATGCAACAATAAATGGAAGATTGTTAGCACAAACTGCCGTAACACTTCAAATGAATGACGTAACCAAGCCATAATAATTGTAGGCAATAAAAACATAAAAAATAGGCCTTCCGATTTTGGAGGTCATTGAAAAACAACGCTTGTTTTTGATTATCGTAATTTTTCAGAAAATAAAAAAACGCTTATAACAGGATATAAAACATCCTTTATAAGCGTTTTTCTTTTTATAACTATTTTTTATTATAAGTTGTATGATTCTTTTTTTGACTTCTTTAGATGCATTTTGCATCATGCGGGTGTAAGTTGTATTTCCTACATTAATTTCAGTATTCTTTTTTAGTTGACTGCGAAAAATGCTATTGCTCCCTGCATTTGCATATTGGTAAGTCCATACGATATTGCTCTATCATAACCATGTACATTTTTTAACCCGATCGCTCTGGTATCCACAATTGTTAGCGCAGTTTTACAAACTGTGCCCACAACGAAAAGCAAATAAAATAATCGACAAACTGGATGTGATTGCTTCGTTCCTCGCGATGACTTAATCCAATCGCTCAGAAATAAACTCTGGAAGCAAAAAGTTTTAACCCATTAAAAAACCAACAGATGGAAGTACCACTTACCCCCCGCTGGCGAAAGCGTCCCGCTCGGGAACGTGATCAAAATCATTTATTTATTCATTTTTCGATATTGTCAGGAAACAAAATTATATTCACGAGCGGAATGCTCAGAATAACGTAAAAACAGGGACAAGAAAAACTCAAGTTTCAGAAAACCGAAAAAAAAATTGAAAATAAATTTATGATTGAACAACTTGAAGATAATTCCACTGCCGCTCGTTTTCAACGAGTGCCAGTTTAATTTATGGCATAATCGTATCGTTTGCAACGCAGATTTTTATTACTTTTATTAAATCAAATTCTTCATTATTTCATAAAATGAAATAAAATGAAACCCGATCGCTCATATACCCATAATCGGTAACGCAGTTTCGCAAACTGTGCCCGCAACGAGAAGCAAATAAAATGATAGTCCAACTGAATGTGATTGTGTCGTTCCCCGAAATGACATAATCCAATCGCTCACAAATAAACCCAAAAGCATCAAAAAAGTACTAACACATTAAACAAAACAAACCAATGAAATTACTGCTTAGCACCTTATTTTTAATATTGAACCTGACTGAATTCGCACAATCGAATGCATTTGCTGGTAATTATAATCGCACCTTTAGCAAAGAAGGGGATCATTTAATTGAATATAAATTGACCTTAAATCAAGATGGAACATTCGTATTTCACTCCTTTTCGAAAATTAAAAATGGATTTCCGCCTGAAGTACATAATTACGGAAAAGGAAAATGGACTGCCAAAGACAATGTGATTTCTTTTTCTTCCAACAAACAAGAAGACTTTGATGCAAAATACAAGTTGGATTTCAATAAATCCAAGGCGAGATTTGTAACTAAAAATCCCCGTGATAAATCAAACCGAATCATCAAGACCAAACTTGCGTTTGTAGAGTCAGAAATTCCCTGGATACAAAGAATGGATATTTTCAAAATATAACTATGCATTATAACGTAAGTGTATAATTCCATTTCTTAACGTTCACCACAAAAATGATGGAATAAAAGAATAGATAAATTGGATGCGATTGCTTCGTTCATTGCAATAATTTCCCTGGTTAACGCAAGCTATCCGCTCATGAAAATAAACGGATTTAAACACATTATTGATGGAAGTTCGCTTTAGCGTGACGCTTGCTCGAATCTTTAAGAAAAAACTATTTCTTTCGTTATTATAAAAATAAAACGAAATCTTTAGCCCTGATGGAAGCGACATCTCCCGATTTAGAAAAACAAGGCTTTTTCAGCCGTAGATTTTATTAATCGGGAATACAGCGGACAGCAGGACGGTTCGTTATTGAAAACACCATTTGTTCTGCTCCTAAAAAAACACAACTTACCCATTCATAATTCTTACCGATTTCTTTTTAATACCAATTTCTAAATTCCTAATTTGCACCCTTAAATTAGAAAGAGAAAATGAAGGTCTGTATTGCCGAAAAACCAAGTGTAGCGCGCGAAATCGCATCCGTATTGGGAGCTAATACCAAGCACGACGGGTATTACGAAGGCAATGGCTATCAGGTAACGTATACTTTTGGGCACTTATGTACCTTGAAAGAACCGAACGATTACAAACCCCACTGGAAAAGCTGGGATTTAAATAACCTGCCTATGCTTCCCGACAAATTTGAAACCAAAGTGGTCGAAAATTCGGGAATCCAAAAGCAATTCCGAATCATAAAAAGCCTGTTTGACAAAGCCGAATTGGTCATCAACTGCGGGGATGCCGGGCAAGAGGGAGAACTCATTCAGCGCTGGGTGATAAACGAAGCCAATTATAAAGGCGAGGTACAACGCTTGTGGATTTCATCCCTAACCACCGAAGCTATAAAAGAAGGTTTTGAAAACTTGAAACCATCCGCCAACTACGATAATTTATATTACGCAGGATTTTCCAGAGCCATTGGCGACTGGTTACTCGGTATGAATGCCACGCGTTTGTACACAGTAAAACACGGCGGATACAAGCAAGTTTTGTCTATTGGAAGGGTGCAAACCCCTACTCTTGCCATGGTCGTGGACCGATTCAAGGAAATTGAGAATTTCAAGCCGCAACTTTATTGGGAGTTGCAAACGGTATATCGAGACACGCTGTTCAGCTATGAGGAAGGACGTTTTCTGAAAAAGGAAGATGGCGAAATCCTAGCAAATAAAGTCAAGGAAAGCGAGTTTGAAATTGTCTCTGTTGAAAAAAAGAACGGCAATGAATTTGCACCAAAACTCTTTGATTTAACTGGCTTGCAAGTGTATTGCAACACGAAATTTGGCTTTACCGCAGATGAAACACTGAAAATTGTACAGACTTTATACGAACAAAAAGTAGTCACGTATCCGAGAGTCGATACCACGTTTTTGCCAAATGATATCTATCCAAAAGTGGCTGGGATTCTGAAAAACTTGACGAATTATGCCGCGTTGACGCAACCGCTTTTGGGAAAAAAGATTAAAAAATCGGCTAAAGTTTTCAATGATAAAAAAGTTACGGATCACCACGCGATTATTCCAACCGGGATTCAAACCAACTTGCAATACAATCAGCAACAAGTTTATGACATAATTACCAAGCGTTTTATTGCCGTGTTTTACGACGATTGTTTGGTAGCCAATACCACCGTAATTGGGAAAGCAGCCGATGTAACTTTCAAAGCGACGGGAAAAGAAATCCTAAAAAAAGGTTTTCGAATAGTTTTTGAAGACCCAAACGCAAAAGAAAAAGAAGCTGATATATTACCCAGTTTTATTGTAGGCGAAAAAGGTCCACACGAACCCTCGTTTTTAGAAAAGGAAACCAAGCCGCCGAATCAGTTTACGGAAGCTACCTTATTGCGCGCAATGGAAACCGCGGGCAAACAAGTGGATGATGAAGATTTACGCGAACTAATGAAAGAAAACGGTATCGGACGTCCATCCACACGAGCCAATATTATTGAAACGCTGTTTAGACGCCAATACATTATTCGAAACAAAAAACAAGTATTGCCAACACCTACAGGAATTCAATTGATTGATACCATTCAAAATGATTTGGTAAAGTCGCCTGAACTCACGGGTTCTTGGGAAAAGCAATTGAAAGATATTGAAAAAGGAACCTTTACCGCCGGTTCGTTTATCAATAATATGAAGCGAATGGTGGAAACTTTGGTGTATGAAGTACGCAGTGAAACCAGACGCGCGAATATTTCGCATGCAGGAAGTATCCAAAAAGAGGTAGGTAAAGTAGAGAAAAAGAAAGCAGTCGGAATTTTGGCGGAAGCCTGTCCAAAATGTAAAAAAGGGACACTGATAAAAGGAAAATCTTCGTATGGATGTTCCGATTATAAAGTAGGTTGCACCTTTTTATTGCCTTATACGTTTGCAGAGAAAAAAATATCCGAGAATCAATATTTGCGGTTGCTTCAAAAAGGTTCTACCGTAAACTTGAAAGACTTTAAAACGGATGCTGGCACTCTGGAAGGTTTGCTTCGTTTTGACGAAAATTTCAAACTCAAATTAGAATCTAAGAAAACTTTGGCGAAAGCCAATCCGGACGAATTAGCCTGTCCGAAATGTAAAAAAGGAACGGTTCTGAAAGGAAAAACTGCTTATGGTTGTAGTCATTATAAATTGGGATGTGATTTTAAAGTCACTTTTGATACGGTGAGAACCCAACTTAAAGATCAAAAACCCACCAAAGAATTGGTATACACTATTTTGAAAAAATGTGTATAATACCGAAATAGGTAAACTTCATTATCATTTGTTGTCACGAATTTCAGGAATTATAACGAATTACATTCGTTTTAAAGGCGAATTTGTGAAATTTAAACAGATAATTTTTCGTGCAAATTTGTGTAAGCGTGGCCATGTTTTTTTTAAAGCGTTAGCTGTAATATTCCAGAACCAAAAATAAAATACACCTATTCTATTTTTTCATAATTTAGCTTAATCTAATTAAATACGAAAAATCTAAACTTATGTTTCACAAATCGACTCTTGCACTGCTTTTGTTAGCCTTTGTTTCCTGTAAAAATTCAGATGCAAATGAAAAAGAAAAAATCAAAGCCGCAAATTGGCTTTTGGGAAATTGGGAAAGTAAATCAGTTGAAGGCAATCTAACCGAAACTTGGGAAAAAGTAAACGACAGTACGTTTCAAGCGCAGTCATACTTCATCAAAGAAAAAGATACCTTGCATTTTGAATCGATAACCTTGCAACAAAAAGGAGATAAGTTAACGTATTCCGCTACCGTTAAAGGACAAAATAACGACAAAGCGGTTACTTTCAAATTGACAACCGGAACAGAAAAGCAAATGGTTTTTGAAAACCCAAAACACGATTATCCAAAAAAAATCATTTATACCCAAATTACAAAAGACAGTCTAGTGGCTAATATTTCGGGAATTCAACAAGGAAAACCTAGTTCAGAACAGTTTTCGATGAAAAAAATCAAATAAACTACAATAGACATAACGTGACTAAAAACTTTATAGATAAATACGTAGATTTAAGTAGTACTACAAACTGAATTTTAGCACTCTATCTAAAAATACTCTAATGCTATTCATATTTATTCTAAATAATTTTTGTATTATTTAAATGGGTTGTATATTTGCGTCAATTTATTCTTATTTATTCTAAATAAGATGTTACAAAAAAGATCAATCCTAATAATATACGTATGAAAAAGAATCTTTTTATTTCTTTTGTCTTAGCCACTACTTTGTTTATGAATGCGCAACAAAAAAATACACTTTTGGAGCAGTCATTCTGGAAAACACATCCGGATGTAAATACAGTTAAAGCGGAAATAGCAAAAGGAAACAGCCCGTCAGCATCAACTCCCAATGCTTTTGATGTAACAGTTATGGCTATCAACAATGATGCTCCTGTGACTACAATTAAATTCTTACTGGAACAACCCGGGAATGAAGTCAATAAATCAACACACGACAATCGTATTTATTTACACTGGGCAGCAAATAAAGGAAATGCAGCAATCGTAGAATATCTAATAGCCAAAGGTTCCGATATTAACCTAGAAGACAGTCAAGGCTATATACCAATTACATTTGCAGCTGCGAATGGTCAAAACAATATTGCTGTTTATGAAGCATTATTTAAAGCCGGAATAAACCCGAACAAGAAATATAAAGACGGTGTAAACCTATTGCTGTTGGCGATACCGTTGGACAAAAGTCTGACACTTTCTAACTATTTTATTACTAAAGGAATGTCTCTTGATGCTGTTGATGACTATGGTAATACCGCATTTAATTATGCGGCGAGAACAGGAAATATTACCCTTCTAAAAACACTGTTAGAAAAAGGAGTAAAATTCAATGATGATGCACTAATTATTGCCGCGCAAGGTTCCCGTAGAGATGCAAATACTCTTGAGACCTTTAAATATTTGGTAGAGGAATTAAAAATAAATCCAGCAGTAATCAGCAAAACAGGTGAGACAGTACTTCATTTTCTTGCAGGTAAATCCAAACAAAACGAAATCATCAATTACTTTTTAGCCAAAGGAGTAGATCCCAACAAAGCTGATAACGACGGAAATACAGCATTAATGGCTGCTGCTGCATCCAAAGAAATCGCTGCAATGGAACTGTTATTACCAATTGTAAAAAACAACAATTTGCAAAATAGCAAAGGAGAATCGGCATTAACGATGGCGGTGAAGTCAGGAACCCCTGAAGCAGTTGCACTTCTTTTGAACAAAAGTGCTGCGGTAAATGTTTTAGATAAAGACGGAAACAATTTGGGATACTACTTAATACAATCCTACAGACCAATGAGTCGTGGCCCAGAAGTGGCAAATGGACCATCACAAGATCCTTTTGACGCTAAAATAAAATTGCTGCAAGACGAAGGATTCAACTTAGTCGCTCCTCAAAAAGACGGAAGTACGCTTTACCACTTTGCTATCGCCAAAAACGATTTGGCATTATTAAAGAAAATCACCAATTTGAACATTGATGTAAATGCAAAAAATAAAGATGGTTTAACTGCGTTGCACAAAGCAGCCATGATTGCTAAAGACGATGCTATCTTAAAATACCTAGTGTCTATTGGTGCCAAAAAAGAAATCACCACTGATTTTGACGAAAGCGCCTACGCCTTAGCAAAAGAAAATGAGTCTTTAACAAAAAACAACGTTTCTTTAGAATTTTTAAAACAATAGTATGCAATCAATATTAAAATTAGGTGTAACAGCTTTGCTATTATCCTTATTATCTTTTCAGGCTTCCGCACAAACCAGTAAATACAAATGCATGCTGCAAATGTCAAACTACATGGGAGAAGGCGCTTATATTGTAGTTTCACTTATAAACGCTAAAGGCGATTATGTAAAAACGTTATATGTAATGGGTGATGATAAAAAATGGTACAAAACCCTTAAAGAGTGGCACAAATTTTACGCTAAAAAACCAGAAAACATCAGCGCCAAAACCGGAGCTTCTGTAACTGGTGGTGACCGAAGCATCACAACAATAGAAATTGAAGATGCTAAAATCAATAAAGGATTTAAATTACGATTTGAAACAGCAGTAGAAGATCATAAATATAATACCGCTGATTTAGAAATTCCACTTACAACTGAAGGAATTGCTGCAAAAACTGAAGGTAAAGGTTACATTCGCTACGTAAGATTAAATAAAATCTAAAAAACAGCTATTGTTTGCTAAAGGTAGTTTGGGCGTGACCCTCTCTAAAAAAGGTCGGGTCGGGTCTTCCGTTCCCGCTTTTTTTATAAAGACAAAAAAGCCTTTATAAAAAAGAGCTCCACTTCAACCCCTCATGCAAGCGCAGCGGTAAAGCAACCAAAAATATTTAAACAACATTTTAATCCAGTTTCAACTCCCTCCCTCCGGGGAGGGTTGGGGTGGGGAAACATACAACTTGACAAATGACTCTTTCTTTTTGGCGTTACTTACATTTGGCTTTGGCTGTATTTTCTGCTGCATTTTTAGTGTTGGCGTCCGCAACTGGTGTCATACTTGCCGTAGATGCCATACAGGAGAAAACACCGCCATACAAAGTAGAAAATTTTGAAAAAATAACACTCGAAGAAACTTTACCAGCACTAAAAAAAGCGTATCCCGAAATAACGGAATTGAATGTTGACCACAATCAATTTGTGACCCTGCAAGGTATTGACTGGAAAGACAATGATGTTAATGCTTACATCGACCCAAGAACTGGAAAAATACTAGGAGAACCCATCAAAAAAAGTGCGTTTATCCAATGGACAACAGCGCTCCATCGTTCTTTATTCCTTAAAGAAACCGGGCGTTTTTTTGTTGGTTTTATTGCCTTTTTGTTAATATTGATTTCCATTTCGGGTTTTGCTTTGATACTCAACCGTCAAAGAAGTCTTCGCAGTTTATTTTCTAAAATTGTAAAGGAAAATTTTGTACAATATTACCATATTTTTTTAGGTCGATTATCACTGATTCCAATTCTGATAATTGCACTTTCGGGTACGTATTTAACCTTGGAAAAGTTTAATTTTTTCTTCGAAAAAACAGATGTAGAAGAAAAAACCGAAATAGCAACACGTACGTCTATTTCAAAAAAAGAGACTCCTATTTCAGTTTTTAAAAACACGCTTCTGGCTGATGTTAAAAAAATTGAATTCCCTTTTTTAGATGATCCTGAGGAATATTATAGCATTACATTGCAAGACCGAAAAATAGAAGTCAACCAAATTACTGGCGCAATAGTGCGTGAAATTCCTTTTCCATTGCAAACTTTAGTGTCAGACTTGAGTCTTAATTTGCATACCGGTCGCGGCAGCATTTTATGGGCGATAATTTTAGGAGTAGCAAGTTTAAACATTTTATTTTTTATCTACTCCGGTTTTGCCATGACGTTAAAACGAAGAGCGAGCCGAATTAAAAATAAATACAAAGCTGAAGACAGCACATTCATTTTACTGGTAGGTTCCGAAAATGGAAGTACGTTACTTTTTGCCAATGCCATTCAGAAACAATTGCTTGCCAACGGAAAAAAAGTTTTTCTTACCGAAATAAATAATTATTCAGTTTATCCGATAGCAGAGCATCTTATCGTATTTACTTCAACCCACGGACTGGGCGATGCGCCTTCGAATGCGGGTAAATTTATAACACTGGTCAATAAAACTGAACAAAATCAAAAAATCAATTTTGCGGTCGTTGGTTTTGGGTCGAAAGCGTATCCTGATTTTTGCGGTTTTTCCCGTGAAATTGATACCGTATTGGAAAAACAAAATTGGACTGAACGCTTATTAAAATTACAAACCGTAAATGACAAATCAGCGGATGAATTTGTAAATTGGGTTAAATTATGGAGTGCCAAAACAGGAATTCCACTTTCGGCAACTCCATCTTTATATAGTACAGTTCCAAAAGATTTGCAAAAGCTAACCGTACTTGATAAAACTGCCATTTCTGATACGGAACATACTTTTTTACTTACATTACGTTCTAATAAGAATGCTAAATTTACTTCTGGGGATTTACTGGCTATTTATCCTTCAAACGACAATCAAGAACGCCTCTACTCTATTGGAAATCATAACGGCAACATACAATTAGTGGTAAAGCTGCATCCTTCTGGTTTGGGTTCAGGCTATTTATATGGCGTTAAAGAGGGATCTGTTTTCAAGGCACGAATTATTAAAAATCTATCATTTCACTTCCCGAAAAAAGCATCTAAAGTAGCACTGATTTCAAATGGAACCGGCATTGCTCCTTTTCTGGGAATGATAGAACAAAATAAGAAAAAAATTGAAATTCATTTGTATTGTGGTTTTCGAAAAGCAACTGAAACTGTAATAGTATATGAAAAATTTGCTGCTGAAATGATTCAAAAACAGCAACTTAAAAGTTTTCATGTGGCGTTATCCCGCGAAGTAAACCATCACTATGTAATGGATCTAATCAAACGAGATGCTGATTTTTTTATGGATTTACTGTCACAGGGAGGCGTTGTAATGATTTGCGGTTCTCTTGCGATGCAAAAGGACGTGGAAGCGGCTCTTGATGCACTCTGTCTTGCGAAAGCAACTTTGAGAATTGCAGATTATAAGGCTAATAGACAAGTGCTGACGGATTGTTATTAAATCCTCTCCCCAGCCTTCTCCAAAGGAAAGGGAGCCGAAACTAAATTGAATTTACAATAACTACTGCCGTTTTTGTAGAATTGCTCCGCGTGAGTGATGGCAGTGAAGCTCTTTTTTTGAGAGGCTTTTTTCAGCCACTCAAAAAAAAGCAGGAACGTACAGCACGACCCGAAGTTTTTACGCAGGGTCACGCCCAAATAATTTTAACATTGAATTTTATGTCTGGAAAATACTTCTTTTTGCTGATTGCGATACTTTTTTTGAGTCAAGGAAATTATGCACAAATCGGACGAAAAAGAACCACCTTACTTATGGGCGGTCGATTTGACATTACCATTGTAGCGAAGGATTCATTGTCAGCAGAACAAAACATAGATGCTGTTATTGCAGAAATTACACGAATAGAAAATTTGATTTCCGACTGGAAACCGGACTCGCAAGTATCAGAAGTGAACCAAAATGCGGGTATTCGGCCGGTGAAAGTGGACAGGGAAGTTTTTGAATTGACGCAAAGAGCGATTCGGTTTTCTGAAGTGACTAATGGCGGTTTTGACATCAGCTTTGCGGCAATGGATAAAATCTGGAAGTTCGACGGCTCCATGACTGAGATGCCTTCGGCGGAAGCCATTCAAAAATCGGTTGAAAAAGTAGGCTACAAAAATATAATTTTGGATAGCGTCCAATCCACCATTTTTCTAAAACTAAAAGGGATGAAAATTGGATTTGGCGCATTAGGAGAAGGATATGCCACCGATAAATGCCGGAATATGATGCTTGCAAAAGGCATTCAAGCCGGAATTATAAACGGATCAGGAGATATGAGCACTTGGGGAAAACGGCCTAATGGAAAAGCTTGGAATATCGGTATTACGAATCCTTTTCATCCTGAAACAATTTTAGCTGTTGTACCATTAGAACAAGATGCCGTAACGACATCAGGCAGCTACGAAAAATTTGTTGTTTTTGACGGCAAACGCTATTCACATATCATCAATCCAGCAACGGGATATCCCGCTACAGGCTTATGCAGTGTGACGGTTTTTGGTCCAAATGCTGAAATGGCAAACGGTTTAAGCACTTCATTGATGGTTTTAGGGAAAACAACAGGACTGCTTTTGCTCAACAAATACCCTGATTATAGTTGCGTCATGATTACAGATGATAGAAAAGTACTGAAATCAAAAAACTTCCGAATCAAGAAATTTAAGACCAAGTTCTTAGAAATTAAATAGTGTACTACAAAGCATAAGTACCACATCCAATTGTGTATGAAAAATAATTTTTACTCATAAACCATTCCTGATTATTTACCCAGACTATTTAAATTCAAAAAATAATTCTCTAAAAAATCGATTCTTTTGTCGCTTTATTTTTGATCATTTTGATTTTAAGCTTTACTATTTAAATAACCTAAACTCTTTGTTAGTTTAGCTTTTATGTTACTTATTGGATTTGTTCCTCAGCACTACTTATCGTTCGAATTTGTCTTAACATAAATTAACATAAGACATTTGCAGCGCTTTCAGACACAATTAACCGCAGGCACAACCGTCAAATGTTACTTTTAAGGTTTAAAAAATGAATTTTATTAAGAATTATTTAATTTTTTAAAAATATAAATACCTACAAAACAATACCTTATAATTAAATATAAATATTATTCATATTTAATCTAAATAAGTTTTGCAAAACCACACCTGGGTTTTATATTTGCATTATTATTTTTAATTATTCCAAATAAACAATCATGAAATATATTTTCCTTCCCACATTAACCCTTTTATTTAGTCTATCGTGTTTTGCGCAAGAATCACTAAATGCATCTGACGATAAAAATTTTGATGACCCTTTCGAATCAATAACGGATACCATAAAAAATAAAAAAGGTGGAATTCTTAAAGAAGTTATTGTTATGGCCAACAAAGAGAAAAAGGTAGTTTCAGCATTAAGATCAGGATTAAAACCAATGGACACTCCGCAAAGTGTTCAGGTTATTGGAGCTGAAATAATTGAGCAACAGCAAGCCATTCGTCTAAGTGAAGTTATCAAAAATGCTAATGGTATTTATGTAGGTTCTGCACGTGGTGGCGCTCAGGAATCGTTTTTCTCAAGAGGGTATGATATGTCAGCCAACAATATGTTTAAAAATGGTTTCCGTTATAATGCAGGTTCTATTCCGGAAGTTTCAGGTTTAGAGAAAGTGGAGTTTCTTAAAGGTGGTTCTGCCTTATTGTACGGAAACGTTGCTCCGGGTGGAATTTTAAATTTGGTAACAAAAACGCCTTCTTTCAAAAGTGGAGGAGAAATTACAATGCAAGCAGGGAGTTATTCCTATTATAAACCATCGATTGATTTCTACGGACCTTTAAATAAACATATCGCTTATCGATTTAATGCGTCGTACGAAAACTCAGAAAGCTTTAGAGATTATGTCAAAAATGAGCGTATTTATATAAATCCTTCATTTCTTTTTAAAGTAAGCGATAAAACTCAAATTACGGTACAAGGTGACTATCTTAGTGCCGATTGGACACCTGATTTTGGGACTGGAATAATTGGTAAAACAATTTTAGATTTGCCCCGAAACACGTATTATGGAGCGCTTTGGTCAACAGGTAAAACAAAATCATCCAGTGCTTCAGTATTGGTCAATCATGATTTCAACAACAACTGGAAATTAAGTTTTAATTCTTCTTTTCAGTCTTACAACAGAACTCAAAAATCGACTGCACAGTTAAACTCGATTGATGCCAATGGAAATTGGAAACGTGGCTTGACACAAGCTGATGCTTCTGAAAAAATATTTGGAGATCAATTGAATTTACAAGGAACCTTCAACACTGGAAGCATCAAACACCAAATATTTACAGGAGTTGATTATGAAAATTCTATGGCACCAAGTTATACTTTTGGCTTCTATGCCAATCCAAATGGTACGAAGGCTTTAACCACTGAAGCAACTGCCATAAATCTATTCAATTACGATTATAGCACACAAAGCCTCACCTCGCCATATTCAACTAGAGGAACCCAACTGGCTACTACAGATACACAACGTTTTGGAGTATATGCGCAAGATTTAATTTCCATTACTGATTATGTTAAGGTTTTGGCCGGACTGCGTTGGTCATGGCAAGAAAGTGAGGTCACAACCTCCAAAGAAGTGATAGGGAAAGTGAATGGAGTTGACGCCATTACAACAACTCTAGATAATGCAACCGCTACAACTGGAACTAAAAACTTAAACAGAGCCTATTCCCCAAAAGCGGGACTGGTAATTCAACCAAATAAAGATTTGTCTTTGTTCGCTAGTTACTCGAACTCATTTACTCCTAATAGCGGAACAACGGTAGATTTGCAACCGTTAAATCCTTCTATAATAGATCAATTCGAGGTGGGTATCAAAAAAGATTTTTGGAAAGGTATTTTAAGCACCAATGTAACAGCATATCAAATCTCAAACAATAATTTAGCTCAAACTGTTTTGTTTGCGGCTGACGGTGTAACACCTAATGTAAATACGAACTTAAAAGAACTGGTAGGGGGAACAAAAGGAAAAGGAATTGAAATAGATGTTACTGCAAAACCAACACTAGGTTTGAACATCATTGCCGGATATAGCTTTAACGAAACCAAAATTTCTAAATCTTCAGGAACAAGCGGAAGTCTTGTAATAGGGGATATTTTAGCAAGAACACCAAAACATACAGCCAATTTGAGTTTTTTCTACAAATTGCCTAGCGGGGCACTGAAAGGGCTTACTTTTGGAGCCATCGGGAACTATATTGGTGACCGAACAGGAGGTTGGAATGACCGTTATGTATGGACAGAAAACAAACCAGTAACTGCTCCAAAAACATATACTGTGACTATTGAAGACCGTGACATTCCATTAAAAGGGTATACAACAATTGATGTTTCTGCAGGTTATGAATGGAAGAAATTCTCCATCTTGTGCAAACTATCTAATGTGACAAATGAGTTGAATTACACCGTACACGAAAATTACAGTGTAAATCCAATCGCTCCACGTCAAGTATTGACAAGCTTGAAATATAAATTCTAAAACCTTACTTAGGTTGTATTTTATCCAAAGTTTTCCTGTCCCTTTCATTTTTTTGATAAGCAGAAAAAGTTTTGAATTTTTTAATAAAAAAATCCCATCTCCTTTTGACCGGAAATGGGATTCTATATTTTAGAAGAATTTGAAGTTATTTCAAACCCGCCAAACTGTGTTCGATAGTTTCAATTTTTGCCAAAGCGTCGGCTTCTTTTTGTCTTTCGTTTGCCAATACTTTCTCTGGCGCACCAGCCACAAATTTCTCATTTGCCAGTTTGTTTTGAACCGATTTCAAGAAACCTTGCGTATACTCCAACTCTGTCGTAAGTTTAGCAATCTCAGCTTTTACATCAATGTTTCCGGTTATTGGAATGAAATATTCATTTGATTTTACACGGAAAGATAATGCTCCGTCCACTTTATCTGAAACATATTCTAATGAAGTAATATTCCCTAATTTTGTTACTACCGAATCAAAATAAGTGGCGGCTTTGTCATTATTTACTACTTTCAGTTCGATTGTATCTTTGAAAGGAATATTTTTGTCTTTACGAATTGTTCTGATCCCAGAAATCACTTCAATTGTATTCTCAAAATCAGCAATTAAACTGGCGTTGAACGGTTTCATTTCCGGCCAAGTTGAAACGATTAATGCTTCTTCTGTAGTTCTTTGAGCAAGAATTTGCCAAATTTCCTCTGTCAAGAACGGCATAAACGGATGCAATAATTTCAAGTTATTTTCCAGCATTGCTATGGCTTTCGCCAAAGTTACGCTGTCAATTGGCTGTTGGTACGCTGGTTTTATCATTTCAAGAAACCATGAACAGAAATCGTCCCAAACCAATTTATAAATTGCCATCAACGCATCGGAAATTCTATATTTTTCAAAATTATCTTCGATTTCCAAAAGCGTTTGTTGCGATTTGGCTTCATACCATTCAATCGCAACTTTTGATGATTCCGGTTGCGGTATGGCATCCGAAACTTCCCAACCTTTTATTAGTTTGAACGCATTCCAGATTTTATTGGTAAACGCCTTTCCTTGATTGCACAATTCTTCATCAAACATAATATCATTTCCTGCAGAAGCGCTCAAAAGCAATCCCACACGAACTCCATCAGCTCCAAATTTTTCGATTAAATCCAAAGGATCCGGGGAATTCCCTAATGATTTAGACATTTTACGTCTTTGCTTGTCACGAACCAAACCAGTCAAATATACATTTGTAAATGGTTTTTTGCCTGTATATTCATAACCTGCTATGATCATTCTCGCTACCCAGAAAAACAAAATATCCGGACCGGTAACTAAATCATTCGTTGGATAATAATATTTAAAATCTTCACTTTCCGGATCCATAATTCCGCCAAAAACAGACATTGGCCACAGCCAAGAGGAAAACCAAGTATCCAAAGCATCAATGTCTTGTCTTAAATCTTTTGTTTCAAGTTTCAAGTTTAAAGTTTTGGCTTTTGCCAATTCTAAAGCATCTTCTATATTCTCGGCAACCACAAAATCTTCTTTTCCATCACCATAGAAATACGCAGGTATTTGTTGTCCCCACCACAATTGACGCGAGATATTCCAATCGCGAATGTTGTTCAACCAGTGTGCGTACGTATTATTAAAACGAGCAGGATGTAATTTAATATCACCATCGACCAAAACGGATTTAATAGCCGGTTTTACCAAATCTTCCATTTTCAAGAACCATTGGTCAGACAAACGAGGCTCGATTACGGCTTTCGTTCTCTCCGAAGTTCCCACTTTATTCAAGTGAATTTCTGTTTTTGCTAAAGCACCAATTGTTTCTAATTCTTTGGAAATTTCCTCACGAACTACAAAACGGTCTTTTCCTTGGTAATTCAATCCAAAACTATTCAAAGTAGCATCTTCATTGAAAATATCAATAATCTCCAAATTATGCTTTTCTCCCAATGCCTTGTCATTCATATCGTGCGCCGGAGTTACTTTCAAACAGCCTGTTCCAAATTCGATATCGACATATTCATCTTCAATAATTGGAATTACCCTTCCGCAAATGGGTACAATGGCTTTTTTGCCTTTCAAATGAGCAAATCGTTCGTCATTTGGATTAATACAAATTGCAGTATCTCCAAAAATAGTTTCCGGACGTGTGGTTGCAATCGTCAGGAAATCTTCACTTCCTTCGATTTTATATTTTAAGAAATATAATTTTCCTTGTTGTTCTTCATAAATTACTTCTTCGTCAGACAAAGTCGTTTTGGCTTCGGGATCCCAGTTTACCATTCGGTATCCTCTATAAATCAGTCCTTTGTTGTATAAGTCTACAAAAGAACGAATCACCGACGCTGACATATCAGGATCCATCGTAAACTTGGTTCGTTCCCAGTCACAAGAAGCTCCCAGCTTTTTTAATTGATCCAAAATTACACCACCATATTTATCCGTCCATTCCCAGGCATGCGCCAAGAATTCTTCGCGAGTCAAATCATTTTTATTAATTCCTTCCGCTTTTAATTTGGCAACTACCTTTGCTTCAGTTGCAATTGAGGCGTGATCCGTTCCCGGAACCCAGCATGCGTTGAACCCTTTAAGACGCGCTCTTCTAATTAAAACATCTTGAATCGTATTGTTTAACATGTGTCCCATGTGCAAAACTCCAGTCACATTTGGTGGCGGAATCACAATGGTATATGGTTTTCTGTGATCTGGCTCCGAATGAAAATAATTATTTTTCATCCAGTAGTCATACCACTTATTTTCAATAGTTTTAGCGTCAAATTGTGCAGGAATTGTCATTTTATCGTGGATTCGTTTACTCGTTAAATTCAAGTGTTTGTTGCCTATGTTAAACTGATAACAAAAGCAACAGGTACATTTTATATTTTGGTCTAATATTTGCAATTAAATTGCGGAACAAAAGTAAATAATTAAGTAGATTATAAAAAGAGAAATAAAAATTTGTGCATTAATTAAAAGAAACTAATTTTACTAAAAGATTTTAAATAAATGAAAATGAAAAAAACTTTAATTTTATTCGCATTCGCATTGATCAGCAGCATCGGTTTTGCTCAAAATGGCCCTAAAATTGAGTTTGCCGCGAAAGACAACACGATTGATTACGGAAAAGTTACCAAGAATGAAAATGGCTCTCGTGATTTTATTTTTACAAATACAGGTAATGCTCCATTAATTATTACTAATGTACTTTCTACTTGTGGTTGCACGGTTCCTACAAAACCTGATGAACCAATTATGCCTGGAAAAACAGGAAAAATAACTGTAAAATACAACATGGCTCCTGGACCCATCAGAAAAACAATAACAGTTGAGTCAAATGCAGTGAATTACGAAGCTGGTAGAGTTGCTCTGAAAATAAAAGGAGAAGTGATTTCCAATTAATTTTAGACTTAAAAATAAATTAAAAACGCTTTTGGATAATTTTTCCAAAAGCGTTTTATTGTCATAAGATATCGTCCAGCTTAAACCGAAACTTTAAAATTTGGCTTTCCCGTTCAATCTCAATATCAATCCACTTATCTTCTACCGACTTAAAAAGAAAATTGATTTCTTGCAAAGAATATTGATAAGGAATGTTGTTATTAATTTTTATAATAATATCTCCTTTTTGCAATCCTACTTTTGCCGCGGGCGAATTCTTCCTAACGTTAGCTATTTCATAAATAGGTTTCAATTTAAATTTATATTTAAAATCAGTAGTTACACTAACCCCGCCGGATTCATTATATCTCGTACTTAACGGAACTGTTCCCATGCGCACAGTTTCCTGAACCCACTGCAAACCATTGTGCTGTATTTCAACACCACTTTTATTATAACTAAAAGGAGCTTGATAATCACTGTTTTTTTTGAAATAAAGTTGCTGTTCCCTATAATCAAATATGACCGTAAACCGTCTCATGATTTCGCCACCTACTGACCCCATTCGGTCTGGCACCATAGAAACGTTTCTAATTGAAATGGAGTCTGGAAAAGCCACAACCGGATTATTGAAGATAAAATCCCCCATCTGAAATTTCTCAATTCGGGCTCTTTTGCCTTCAACATCGCCACTAAAACCCCTGCCCAAAAAATCATCAAAATTTTTCTCTGGAACTTTAATCCATTTTGAGCGATCTTGAAACAACCAAATTGCATCGCTGTTACCAATATCAACCAATAATTTAACTGTTACGTCACGATTACTCTGATTAATGCTGCTTTTTAAATATGGTTTCGAATTTTCGATAGATATAGGAATGGAGCTAAATTTTTTAGCCATTTTAACTCTGTTTTTATCCGTGTCTTTGTAAACGACAACTCTTCTTTTTCGGTAATCAATTTTGACTAAATTATTTCTAAAAAACTGGTATCCAATAATACCGTTTACGGGAATACCAATGTGAGATGATAAATTAAAATCAGGGTCTAAAACAATATAAAGCATGTGATTTCTATTCTTTAGACTGCTAAATTCTAAAATATTATTTGTCGATTTCAATCCTTCAACAGCCTCTTGGCTTCCTAATCCTTTTAATAGTATTTTTTCAATATTAAAAAAACGGACTTCTTTTTTATCTTCTAAACTGAACAATATAGTTTCAACTACACCAGTGTCCAGCAAAAAATTTAATTCTATCCCATTCACTTTAATAGGTACAAAAACCAAATTGTTGATTAATTTGAAGGGAACACTTATCTTATTTGCTTCTTTTTCAAACTGGAATCCTTGTTGCGAATAAGCTGAACAAACACAGCAGTAGATAAGTAATAAAAAGAGCGGTTTTTTCATTATTTTTTCTTTTCCATAAAATTAATAAATAAATAATATCAAAATGCAGATTTAACAATATATACACCTTTTGATTAGAATAAATTCGGAAAAAAAATTGCAAATTTGCAATTCAATAATTTAAGACTATGCCAACAATATCAAACAAAGGCAAACAAATGCCAGAATCGCCAATACGAAAATTGGTTCCGTATTCAGAAATTGCCAAGAAAAAAGGAAATAAAGTATATCATTTAAACATAGGTCAACCGGATATAAAAACGCCAGAAGTTGCCATGAATGCTGTAAAAAATATTAATTTAACTATTTTAGAATACAGTCATTCTGGCGGAAACGAAAGTTATAGAAAAAAATTATCGGCATATTATATCAATCAAGGTATTTCGGTAAATCTCGAGGACATTATAATTACGACTGGTGGATCAGAGGCACTTATGTTTGCCATGGGAAGCACTATGGATCACGGCGATGAAATCATTATCCCCGAGCCTTTTTATGCAAATTATAACGGATTTTCAACGGCTTCAGGAGTTACTGTTGTCCCTGTAATTTCGACAATAGAAACTGGTTTTGCTCTTCCGGCTGTAGAAGATTTTGAAAAACTGATTACTCCAAAAACAAAAGCGATTCTTATTTGCAATCCAGGAAATCCAACTGGATATTTATATTCCAAAGAAGAAATCATGAAACTGGCAGTATTGGTCAAAAAACATGACTTATTCTTAATCTCTGATGAAGTATATCGTGAATTCACTTATGATGGAGATGTACATTATTCTGTAATGAATGTTCCCGGACTTGAAGAACACGCCATTATGATTGATTCTGTTTCTAAAAGATACAGTATGTGTGGCGCAAGAATAGGATGTATTGTTTCTAAAAACAAGGAAGTCATGGCTGCTGCAATGAAATTTGCACAAGCAAGATTAAGCCCGCCAACCATTGAACAAATTGCAAGCGAAGCCGCTCTGGACACACCGCAAAGTTATTTTGACGAAGTAATTTCAGAATATAGAGAACGAAGAGACACTCTGATTGAAGAGTTAAATAAAATAGACGGTGTTATTATAAGCAAACCAAAAGGAGCTTTTTATTGTATCGCGCAACTACCGGTGGACAACGCTGATGCATTTGCAAAGTGGCTTTTAGAAAGTTATGACCTAAATGGTGAAACGGTAATGGTAGCGCCCGCAGCTGGGTTTTACTCGACACCCGGAATGGGATTAAATCAGGTTCGTATTGCTTATGTTTTGAAAAAAGAAGACTTAATAAGTGCCGTACGCATACTAAAAGCAGCAATTCCTGTTTACAATGCAGCCCAAACAAAAGCGTAATTAACGTATACTTCAGTTGTACTCATTGAGTAAACGGAAGTATTTTATAAAAAGGCAATAACACACCCGTTATTGCCTTTCTTTTTAGGTCCAAAAAACAAAAAAAATCTCCTGATTAATCGACAAAGTAGTCTTAAATAATAAGAGCGATAGAAATTCTTTACTTTTTATTATTTATCTTTACCCCTTAAATATTTATACCCACTATAATAGTTGCTTTTAATGATAAAAAACGAAGAATTGCAAGACGAATTAGGAGACAATCATGTTAGTTTATCCGCGAATAATCCAGTAAGAGACGATGCTTTTGACCTTACTGATGATGAAAAAATTGAAAAAATAAAAAAAGACGTCGAGAGTATTCTGATTACACTTGGAATGGACTTGACCGATGATAGTTTAAAAGGCACACCCAATCGTGTTGCTAAAATGTTTGTCAAGGAAATTTTTGGAGGTTTGGATCCTGCAAAAAAGCCAAAAGCTTCCACATTTGACAACAATTACAAATACGGTGAAATGTTAGTTGAAAAAAACATCATCGTGTATTCTACCTGTGAACATCATTTATTACCCATTATAGGAAGAGCGCATGTGGCTTATATTTCTAACGGAAGAGTTATTGGTTTATCTAAAATGAATCGTATTGTGCAATATTATGCCAAAAGACCTCAGGTTCAAGAGCGTTTGACGATGCAAATTGTTCAGGAATTACAAATTGCTTTAGGCACCGAAAATGTAGCTTGCGTGATTGATGCCAAACACCTTTGCGTAAATTCAAGAGGAATTAGTGATATAGAAAGTAGCACTGTGACATCTGAATTTGGCGGAAAATTTAAAGATAGTGTAACTCGTAGAGAGTTTCTCGACTATATTAAATTAGAAACAAAGTTCTAATCCTCTCCCCGACCCTCTCCAAAGGAGAGGGAGCCTAGTCTGGTAAGATCAGAGCAAGATTACAATAATTATTAACAACACATTCACGGCTCAACTCCCTTCCCTTCGGGGAGGGCTGGGGTGGGGAAAACAATAATCTGCAATGCCTTTATACAATACGCAAACGCTTAAAATATACAATTCTCTTTCGGGAGAAAAAGAAACATTTACACCCATTCACGAAGGAAATGTTGGGATGTATGTTTGTGGGCCAACGGTTTACAGCAATGTGCATCTTGGAAACGTGCGTACTTTTATGTCTTTTGATGTGATTTTCAGGTATTTTCTACATTTGGATTACAAAGTGCGCTATGTTAGGAACATTACTGATGTGGGCCATATTGTGGATGATGTGGATGAAGGCGAGGATAAAATTGCCAAAAAAGCGCGTCTGGAACAACTGGAACCGATGGAAGTTGTACAGCGTTATACCGTAGATTTTCACGACATTTTGAATGAATTTAACTTTTTGCCACCAAGTATTGAACCAACGGCAACGGGTCACATTATTGAACAAATCGAAATTATAAAGACTATCATTGAAAAAGGAATTGGTTATGAAGCCAATGGATCCGTTTATTTTGATGTGGTAAAATTTAATCAAACCAATCATTACGGACGATTAAGCGGACGGAATATTGAGGATATGCTTGCCAATACCCGTGATCTTGACGGACAAAGTGACAAGAGAAATCCACAGGATTTTGCGCTTTGGAAAAAAGCGGAAACCCAACATATCATGCGTTGGCCTTCGCCTTGGAGCGATGGATTTCCAGGATGGCACTTAGAATGTACCGCAATGAGCACTAAATATTTAGGCAATCATTTTGACATTCATGGTGGCGGAATGGATTTAAAATTTCCGCATCATGAGTGCGAAATCGCACAAAACGAAGCCTGTACCGGTCAAACTCCAGTTAATTATTGGCTACATGCCAATATGCTCACCTTGAACGGTAAAAAAATGGCTAAATCTACGGGCAATAATATTTTACCAAGAGAAATATTGACGGGAGAAAACACGATTTTGAGTAAAGCTTTCTCAGCATCGGTTGCGCGATTTTTTATGTTACAGGCGCATTACCGAAGTATTCTTGATTTCTCTGATGACGCCATTGTTGCTGCCGAAAAAGGATACAAACGATTAATGGAAGCGATGAATTCATTAAAAGAGATCACTGCTGGCACAAAAAGCACGGTTAATATTGCTGCTTGGAAACAGTCCTGTTATGACGCGATGAATGACGACTTTAATACGCCAATTTTGATCGCGCAGTTGTTTGAAGGCGTTCGATTTATCAATTTATTAAAGGATGAAAAAGAAACTTTGAATGCCGATGACTTAAATTATTTTGCAAAAACAATGCATGCATTTGTTTTTGACGTTCTAGGTTTAGAAGATGAAAAAGTTTCGGACAGCAGTAACGATAAGTTAGAAGGGACAGTGAATATACTTATCGAAATGAGAAAACAGGCCAGAGACAACAAGAATTTTGCTTTGTCCGATCAAATTAGAGACCAATTAATTGCTTTAGGAATTCAGTTAAAAGACGGAAAAGAAGGAACAACATTTAGCATTTAGTCTTCAGTTATCCATTTTTAATGATTAGTGCAGAATTTTAAATTGAAACTAATAAAATATGATTTCAAAAATCCTCATATTTCCTTTTATACTATTAGTTCGATTTTATCAAGTTGCTATTTCTCCGTTTACACCTTCCGCTTGCCGATTTGAACCGACTTGCTCATCCTACATGATCCAAGCCTTACAAATTCACGGTTTGTTTTACGGAGGATTTTTAGGAGTAAAACGCATTTTGAGTTGTCATCCTTGGGGGAAAACGGGCTATGATCCTGTTCCAGAAAAAACATGCAATCACAAACATTAACCTTTTTGAGCATATATGTACTTAAAAACTCTATTTTTACGACTAATAAATAAATTTAACACTAAATGACACACGCTTTAAACATCGTTTGGAATCCATCAGAAGGAATCGATTTAGGCTTTTTTATCATTCGATATTACAGCTTAATGTTTGTAATTGCTTTTGGATTAGGCTGGTACATCATGAAACACATCTTCGAAAGAGAAGGTGAATCGATAGAGAAATTGGATTCTTTGTTTATCTGGACTGTGTTGGCGACCTTAATTGGTGCTCGTTTGGGACACGTTTTCTTTTACGATTGGGAATATTACCGCAATCATTTATTAGAAATTATTTTACCTTTTCGATTTAGTCCGAGTTTTGAATTTACAGGATATCAAGGTTTAGCAAGTCATGGCGCTGCTATTTCTATAATAATTGCCATGTATTTTTATAGCAAAAATATATTGAAAAGACCACAGTTATGGATTTTAGACCGTGTTGTTATTCCTGTAGCGAGTGGCGCCATTTTCGTCAGATTAGGCAACTTTTTCAATTCGGAAATTATTGGTCATGAAACCACATCTTCCTTTGGAATAAAATTCATTAAAGATCATTTTAGTCCGATGGATGCTGTCAATGCAACTCAAATAGCGAATCCTAAAGAGGCTTATACAGCCATTGCAACAGAGCCTAAATTCGCAACTTTACTGGAACAGGTTCCTGTGAGACATCCTACACAGTTATACGAAGCATTTTGTTATATTTTTGTTTTTGCTATCTTGTTTTTTATGTATTGGAAAACCGAAAAAAGAAAATATACTGGATTTATTTTTGGAATGTTCCTCGTTCTTTTATTTACCGTTCGTTTCATAGTGGAATCCGTCAAAGAAAGTCAGGGTGGTTTCGAAAGCGCTTTAGGCTTGTTTTCAACAGGACAATGGCTCAGTATTCCATTTATACTTATAGGACTGTATTTCATTTTTACAGCTCAAAAAGAATTAACGAATTAAAAAATCATTTCGTTTCGAAAAAAAAGCGTTAGCGACATCAAAGTAGCTAACGCTTTTTTTATAGGGAAAATAAAAATCCAAAATCAATGTTTTTTGTATTATAACCGGAATTTTTTTTCTGTAGACCAGCGTTAGAAATGTGACGAATATTTGGCCGTATGTCCAATGTAATTCTGTTAACTTTGCAAGTGAATCCTATGGCTAAAACATCTGCGAAGGCAAAACCTTTAGACAAGCGCTCCGTTTCCGTATCTGTAATCATTGGTCCGATACTTCCTAATACATAAATAGAGGCCGATTTAAAGACTGGTTTCCTTGCCAGAAAGCCAATATTAAAAACATATTCTTTTACATCCTTTAGCTTTGTATACATCTCCCGTTTAGCTTCATAATCCGGTTCATCAGGTGCTACGAAATACAAATTTAAGAGTTGGTGTTTTGCAAAATTAAGCTCTGGTTGCAGTACTAATTCATATTTAAAGCGCTTTGTATCCTTTATTTTGTAATATAATTGCAACTTGAAATATTGGTTCGTATAAGTATAATTTCTATTTTTAAATTCATTTCCTGATCCGTAAGCAAAGCCGAATTCAATTCTATTGCCTTTATCTTGCGCATAAAATGGGATTGAACTGCAAATAACAATTACAATAAGAAGTGCTTTTTTATTCATAGAATTTAGATTTAAAACTCTTCCGCTCTTTACAATCAACTGTTAAATTACGAATTAAAAATCACACTTTGGTTTACAACAAAAAAAAGAGATTCAACTTTCGCTGAATCTCTTTTTATAAAGTATAGAAAAAAATTTTAGTCTTCTAAATGTGCTCTTTCAACCTTGTTTTTATCTTCTTTTGAAATTGTATCCACCAACACCGGTGTTGCGATAAACAATGAAGAATATGTTCCCACTACAATACCTACTAACATAGCAAATATAAATCCTCTGATTGATTCCCCACCGAAAACGAACATTATTAACAAAACAACAATCATTGTTAATGACGTATTGATTGTTCTGGACATGGTTGTATTAATTGACTGATTTACAATATCAGAGAACGTTCCTTTAGTTTTACCTGCTAAAAACTCTCTAACCCTGTCAAATACAATAACAGTATCATTCATAGAATACCCAATAACGGTTAGAATCGCAGCGATAAAATGCTGATCGATTTCCATTCCGAAAGGCATGAATTTATAGCATAATGAATAAATTCCTAATACAAAAATAACATCATGTGCGATGGCGGCAATCGCACCTAAACTATATTGCCACTTTCTGTAACTGATCATTAAGTATAAAAACACTATTGCCATTGCTCCAAGTACTGCCCAATATGCATTAGTTTTGATATCTTCTGCTACCGTTGGACCAACTTTAGAAGCTTGTAAAATACCTAATTTTTTACCATCATAAGAATTAACAAATTTGTCATACGTCATATCTGCTGAAAAATGCTGTTTTAAAGTGGTAAATAATAATTTATTCACTTCTTCATCTGCTTTTATTCCTGGTTCTTGAACTTTAAATTTGGTAGTTATTTTTAATTGATTATTATTACCAAAAACTTTTACTTCAGCACTACCATCAAAAACTTTTGCTAATTCTGCTTTTACAGTTTCTGTTTCAATTGGTTTTTCAAAACGCACTTGGAATGTTCTTCCTCCCACGAAATCAACTCCCTGATCTAGACCGTTTGTTGCTAATGAAATAACACTAATAATTACAACGATACTGGAGAACAAATAAGTCCATTTTTTCATTCCTAAGAAATCAAAATGAAAGTTATTGAACATATTTTTAGAAAAATTTGTTACAAAAGTCAAATTGTTCTTTTTGCTTATATTCCAGTCAATGAAGATCCTTGCAATAAAGATTGAAGTAAATAAAGATGTTACTATACCGATCAATAATGTAGTGGCAAAACCTTTAATTGGTCCTGAACCAAAAATAAATAACACAGCTCCAGTTAAAATATGGGTTACATTCGCATCTGTAATGGATGACATCGCACCTCTCCAGCTGTACGAAGTTTTAACCGCTTCTTCCAGAGTTTTACCAGCACGCAATTCTTCTTTTGCTCTTTCGTAAATAATGATATTTGCATCCACTGCAGTACCCATTGTAAGAACAATACCAGCAATACCCGGCAATGTTAATACTGCTCCAAGACTTGCTAAAATTCCGAATAAGAATAATAAGTTAACCGCTAGTGCAACATTTGCATACCATCCGGCTTTACCATAATAAATCATCATCCAAAGTGATACTAAAAGTAATCCGATCAGAGCGGAGTTAGTACCATTATCAATTGCTTCCTGACCTAAGGATGGACCCACAACCTCTGACTGTACAATATCTGCAGCTGCAGGAAGTTTACCCGCTCTTAAAACATTTGCTAAATCTTTAGTTTCTGTTACATCAAAAGCTCCTGAAATTTCAGATCTACCACCTGATATTGGGCCCGTAGAAACTCCAGGTGCGGAATAAACGATATCATCAAGAACAATAGCGATATTGCTTTTTTGAGTATATGCTCTACCAGTTAATTCTTCCCAAGCTTTTGCACCTTGACCGTTCATTTGCATAGAAACAGCCGGTTTACCACTTTGATCAAATGTATCGCTTGCATCAGTAATTACGCCACCGCTCATTGCAGGCACATTATCTCTATTTCCTTTTAAAGCGTATAATTCTACAGCATCAACATCTTTTGCTTTAGCATCTTTTATTATCATTGGTTTACCCCAAACAAATTTTGCATATCGTTGGTCACCGGCTAATAAAATTCTGATATTAGCTCTTTTCAAATATCCGTTTACAACGGCAGTATCTTTTGGAGAGAAAAGTCCCAAAACCGGACCTCCGCCTTGACCAATAATTTTATCAAATAAAGGATTTTCTCCTTTTTTAGCAGCAGTTGAATCTTTAGCATCAGTAAGTAACGCACTTAAAGAATCTTTCACAACTGGTTTTACTTCAGTCGTATTGATTTCAGTTTTTTTCAATGACTCATTAGCAGCCATTAAAAAGTTACCTATTTCTTCAATTTTGTATGTTTCCCAAAACTGTAATTGAGCTGTGCTTGATAATAATTTTTTAGCACGATCTACATCTTTTGCACCTGGAAGTTCAACAAGAATTTGACCTGAATTTCCTAATTTTTGAATATTAGGCTGCGTTACACCAAACTGGTCAATACGTTTTCTTAAAACTCCAAAAGCACTTTCTACAGACTCATCTACTTTTCTGGAGATAACCTTTTTTACTTGTGCATCCGTCATTTGAAAATCTACTCCACCTTCACCTTGCAAACTTCTGTTCGCGAAAATATCAGGAGAAGCTAATTTTACAGTTCCTTTTGAATTGGCATCAAAAGCATCAAAAAACTTATCTAAATACGATTTATTTCCTTGTGAATCTGCAGTCGCATCAGCCAAAGACTTATTGAAAACTGGGTTTTTAGAATTATTAGATAATCCTTTTAAAATATCTTTAACAGATATTTGAAGTATAACATTGATACCACCTTCTAAGTCAAGACCTTTATTGATCTGCTTATCACTTACTTCATTAAAAGTAAAATTAGTGAACCCAAGATTAAATACTTCTTCTTTACCAATAGAATCTAAATATTTTACTTCTTTGTCAGCATTTCCATTAGCAAAAGATTTTGCATCGTTTTTTACTTTGCTTGCGACAAAAGTGAAAGAAAGTTGGTAAATACTTACCAATGCAAATAGAATTGCGAAAAATTTAATAAGTCCTTTATTCTGCATTATTACTAAAAATTAATTATTTTTTATTTATTTATTTTTGCTTTAAACCTTGTAAAACAACATTTTACATCCATTTTTAAATTTAAAAAAGAATCTCAATAGTTACTTCATTTTTTTTAAACCGAGCAAATATATAATTAACGTTAAGATTAACCAATTTATTTATAGATTAATCTCAAGAAAAAGACTGCAATGATGCAGTCTTATCTTTTTTCTATGTAAATTTTATACCAAAATCGATTTTAAAGCGTCATTCATTTGTCTAACGGCATCAGCACTTTTAGCAAATAAGGTTTTTTCAGCATCATTTAGTTTAATGTCAAGAATTTCTTCCACTCCATTTTTACCAATAATACATGGAACACCAATACAGATATCATTTTGACCATATTCTCCTTCAACGAAAACAGAACAAGCGATCATTTTCTTTTGGTCATTCAAAATACTATCCACCAAAAAAGCAACTGAAGCTCCCGGAGCATACCAAGCCGATGTTCCAAGAAGTCCCGTAAGTGTAGCTCCACCTACCATAGTGTCCGCAGCTACTTTTTGCAATTGTTCTTCCGAAAGAAATTGTGAAACTGGGATTCCGTTGTAAGAAGCTAATCTTGTCAAAGGAATCATAGTAGTATCACCGTGCCCACCAATAACCATTGCTGAAATATCATTAGCAGGTTTGTCTAAAGCCAAAGATAAATATGTTCTGAAACGAGAACTGTCTAAAGCTCCACCCATCCCAATAATTCTATTTTTTGGCAATCCAGTAGATTTCAATGCTAAATATGTCATGGTATCCATAGGATTTGAAACCACTACAATAATAGTATCCGGCGAATGCTTCAATACATTTTCAGCAACTGTTTTCACAATTCCTGCATTAATTCCAATTAGTTCTTCACGAGTCATTCCTGGTTTTCTTGGAATTCCTGATGTAATTACCACTACATCACTTCCTGCTGTTTTAGAATAATCATTGGTAACACCTGATACTTTGGTATTAAAACCTGTATTAGTGGCACATTGCATGATATCTAATGCTTTCCCTTCAGCAAAACCTTCTCTAATATCCAATAACACTACTTCGCTGGCAATTCCTCTATAAGAAATTACATCCGCACATGTTGCTCCTACATTTCCTGCTCCTACAATGGTAACTTTCATATTTTAAAGTTTATTCGGTTAATTGTTAATTTGGTTACTTGTTTTTGTGTTAATCTATTCAAATAAAAACGAACGATTACATTACGTTACGCATCGATATTTGCGTAAACTGCATTTTTCTCAATAAATTCTCTTCTTGGCGGCACCTCATCACCCATTAACATAGAGAAAACTCTATCGGCTTCCGCCAAACTGTCAATAGTTACCTGACGCAACGTTCTAAAACTTGGATCCATTGTGGTTTCCCATAATTGCTCTGCATTCATCTCTCCAAGACCTTTATAGCGTTGAATTCCTGCGCTTCCGCCCATTCTTTCATTTGCTTGATCACGTTGTAAATCATTCCAAGCGTATTCTTTCTTGTTTCCTTTTTTGACTAAATATAAAGGTGGTGCTGCAATATATACGTGCCCTTCTTCGATTAATTCTTTCATAAATCTAAAGAAGAACGTTAAGATTAAAGTAGAAATGTGACTACCATCGACATCGGCATCACACATAATGATTACTTTATGGTAGCGTAACTTTTCAATATTTAATGCTTTACTATCCTCCGCAGTTCCTATTGTAACGCCCAGTGCCGTAAATATATTTCGAATCTCTTCGTTTTCAAAAACTTTGTGATGCATTGCTTTTTCTACGTTCAAAATTTTACCACGTAACGGTAAAATAGCCTGAAACGCACGATCACGACCTTGTTTTGCGGTTCCTCCCGCCGAATCTCCCTCGACAAGGTATACTTCACATTTTGCAGGATCTTGCTCTGAGCAGTCTGATAATTTTCCTGGTAATCCACCGCCACCCATTACGGTTTTGCGTTGTACCATTTCACGCGCTTTTTTGGCTGCGTGACGCGCTTGTGCTGCAAGAATTACTTTTTGAACAATAATACGGGCGTCATTTGGATTTTCTTCCAAATAATTTTCAATCATTTCACTGACCGCTTGACTTACCGGAGAAACAACCTCTCTGTTTCCAAGTTTGGTTTTAGTCTGTCCCTCAAATTGTGGTTCAGCAACTTTTACCGAAATAATCGCCGTTAATCCCTCTCGGAAGTCATCGCCGGAAATATCAAATTTCAATTTGTCTAACATTCCAGAAGCATCTGCATATTTTTTTAGTGATCTGGTCAAACCAGTTCTAAAACCTTGCAAGTGTGTTCCTCCCTCGTGCGTATTAATATTGTTTACATAAGAAAAAATATTTTCCGTGTAACTGGTGTTGTAAATTAAAGCCACTTCAACTGGAATTTCTCCTTTGTCATTATCCATGGAAATAACATGCGCTATGATTGGCTCACGATTTCCATCTAAATAGCGGATATATTCTTTAAGACCTTCAGTAGAATGAAAAATTTCTGAAACAAAATTTCCTTCTTTATCTAATTCTCTTTTGTCTGTAAAAGTAATTGTAATTCCTTTATTTAAAAAAGATAATTCACGCATACGAGCGGATAAAGTATCATAAGAAAACTCTATTGTTTGCGTAAATATGCTTGGATCCGGATAGAAAGTTACAATAGTTCCTCTCTTAGTAGTTTCCCCAATTTGCTTAACTGGATACAACGCCTTTCCTTTTTCATATTCTTGCTCATATACTTTTCCATCACTACTGTGAACAGTAGCTCTCAGATGATTCGATAAAGCGTTTACAACAGAAACCCCAACACCGTGAAGTCCTCCAGAAACTTTATAAGAATCTTTATCAAATTTTCCTCCAGCACCAATTTTGGTCATTACAACCTCCAATGCCGACACACCTTCTTTTTTGTGAATCCCTACCGGAATACCACGCCCATTATCTTCAACAGAAACGGATCCATCTTCATTAATATCAACTATTATGGTATCACAATGGCCTCCCATTGCCTCATCGATAGAGTTATCTACAACCTCATATACTAAATGATGTAGTCCTCGAACACCCACATCTCCGATATACATCGAAGGACGCATTCTTACGTGCTCCATTCCTTCTAATGCCTGAATACTATCTGCTGAATAACTGTCCTTCTTGATTTCTTCGCTCATATATATTTTATTCTAAAAAATGTAATTTTTGTATAACACGCAAATATATAAAAACGCAAATTATATAACCGTTAAAATCCCTTTTTAAGCCCTTAAGTTATTAACATTTGTTCATATAATTATAAAAAAAATGCTCTCAAAATTGAGAGCGTTCTTCATTTACAAATATTGAAATTATTGTTTCAAACCGTAATTCCTGTTTTAGCAATTTCGGTATCGGCTTTAACGTGCGCTGCATTGGCTCTTCCGCTTGGATCTAGGTTTTCTTGCCATTTTGGAATCCATTTCCTAACCGTTTGTGCGGCACTTACTTGTGGGTAATATTTATTAAATATCGACCTGTATAAATAGGCTTCTTTAGTTGTAGGAGAATTGTATGTAAATTCAGTCGCTGCGCCCGATAATTGCTCATCCGTAACTTGTGTCGCACAATAATCAATCAATTCATCAATCCATTGATAACCCACACCATCTGAAAATTGTTCTTTTTGTCTCCACAAAACTTCATCCGGGAGATACGGGTTTTCAGGAGTATCAAATGCTTTTCTTAAAATATATTTTTCTTTTCCATCGTACGTTTTAGGCATCTTTTCTTCTGTTTTGATGCGAACAGCGATTTCCAAAAACTTTTTGTCTAAAAACGGAACTCTAGTCTCTAATCCATGAGCCATCGTTGATTTATCGGCTCGTAATAAATCGGCAGTAAATAATTTCTGTACTCTTTCGATGGTTTCCTTTTGAAAATCTTCAGTTGAAGGTGCATTTCTAAAATACAAATACCCTCCAAAAATCTCATCGGCTCCTTCTCCTGAAAGCACCACTTTTATTCCCAAATCCGTAATCGCTTTTGATAAAAAATACATGGGCGTACTTGCTCTTATTGATGTCACATCATACGTTTCAAGATGCCAGATTAATTTATCCAGAATTTTAATTCCTTCTTCGACAGTGAAATGAACTTCATGGTGTTCTGTTTCTAAAAATTCCGCCACTTTTCTTGCAGCGGCCGCATCCGGAGAATCCGCATTTAAACCTATTGAGAAGGAATGCAATTTTTTACCGGTTTCAGCCAATAATCTGGAGGCAATTGCTGATGTCAAAGAAGAATCCAATCCTCCTGAAAGCAACACTCCAATTGGCACATCGCTCATTAACCGTTTACGAGTCGCTTCGGTCAACGTCTCTCTAATTAATTTTAAATCTAACTCTTGGTCGGCTTTTAAATAATCTTCGTATTCTGGTTTGTAATACTTAACAAAACCCGTTTTTTGAGTGTAATAATGTCCCGGAGGAAAAGTAGAAAAGGTTCTACATTGATCCGCAATAGGTTTCATTTCAGAGGAGAAATAAATTCTTCCTCTTTCGTCTAGTCCATAATACAATGGTTTCACTCCCAGCGGGTCCCTGCTGGCAATAAAATCATCTCCATCAACAACTACAAAAGCCCAGTCTCCATCTAAACGATTGCAAAAATCGTAGCCAAACTCCTCGTACAAATGCACAATAACCTCTGAATCTGATTTGGTTCTAAAAGTATGCCCGTTCAAAACACCATCTCTTAATTCCTGATGATTGTATATTTCGCCATTATGTACCATGTAGGCCGTTTTTGTGCCTTGTATCGGTTGTTTTCCGGAATGTAAATCGATTATAGACAGCCTTTCATGACTTAAAATATGTCCTTTTTCAGTCACATGTACGTCACTTTCATCCGGACCACGATGCGTCATTCTTTTTGAAAGTTCCCCAAAAAATTGTTCATCTTTTCCCCTTCCGATAATGGCTAATATTCCGCACATAACATTAAATTTTAATTTTTTTACCAATTCAACTTGACAAATATGCGATAGCAGTTACAAATACAAAACATAATTCGTGTATTTAGTTGCTTTTTAAAACAAAAAGATGCGTTTTATCTTAAAAATGTAATTCAAACAACACTAAATTAAAACAGCCTATTACAACTGTAAATCATCAAATTTATTCATAGCTATTATTTAACTTTCTGACCTTTTAGATACGTGTTCGTTGGTTTCATTTTCACTATCTTATTTTCTTCCACTTTCATTAAATCCTGATCAAACATTACAAAATCAGCCCATTTCCCAACTTCCAAACTTCCTTTTTCTTTTTCTTCGAAATTAGAAAAAGCGGCCCAAATGGTCATTCCTCTTAAAGTTTCGGCTCTGGTCAAAGCATTTTCCATTTGAAAACCACCTTTTGGATATTCTTTACTGTCTTTTCGGGCTACGGCAGCATGAAAAGTTAGCATCGGATTCACTTCTTCCACAGGAAAATCAGTTCCAAGAGCTACCATTCCAGCTTTTTGAAGTAGTTTTTTGTAGGCGTAGGCATTTTTTAATCTTTCTTTCCCCAATCTGTCTTCAGCCCAATACATATCTGATGTGGCATGTGTGGGTTGAACCGAAGGAATAATTCCGAATCTAAAATAGTCAAAATCAGCTTCACGCAGAACTTGCGCATGCTCAATTTTCCATCTTCTGTCTTTTGTGCCTGTCAAAACTTCTTTGTATATTTTCAAAATCACCGTATTTGCTGAATCGCCAATGGCATGTGTATTTAACTGAAACTTTGAAGCCGCAATTTGTCTCGCTACTTCTTTTAATTCTGGAACTGGTGCCAGCAAAGCACCATATTGGTCGGGCTTATCAGAATACGGTTTGTGCATGCAAGCGCCACGCGAACCCAAAGCACCATCGCCATACATTTTAAAGGAACGCACATTTAGATTATCCGTTTTATAAATTCCTTTATTTAAATATAAATCGATATTTTTTTGATTTGCTGTCACCATAGCATATACATTTAGCTTCATCAATTTTGCTTTCTGCAAACTATCCATCAAATGAATAATATCCGGATCCAATCCTGCATCATTCACGGTTGTCAATCCGTAATCAAACATCACTTTTTCGGCATCCAATAAGGCGGCAATTTGTATCTTACGAGTTGGTTTTGGAATTATCTTAAACACTAATTCCATTGGATTATCTACTAAAATTCCTGTTAGTTCCCCGTTTGCAATTTCAATCTGACCGCCAACAGCCTTCGTATCTTTCGTAATTCCAGCTAACTTCAACGCTTTGCTATTTACGATTATTGCATGCCCGTCTACTCTATTCAAGACTACAGGAATATCAGGAAATGCGGCATCTAAATCTGCTTTTGTTGGATACTTTTTGACTTTCCAATCGTTCTGATCCCAACCATTCCCAACAATAAACGTTGGATTTTTATCTTTTTGAAAAGTCTTTAAGCGTGTAATTATTTCGTCCATACTTTTAGTTCCACGCAAATCAGCTTCTTGTAAACTTAATCCATAGCTATAAAAATGGCAATGCGCATCAATTAAGCCAGGGTAAATGAATTTTCCCTCCGCTTGTATCGTATTTTTAGATTCGTATTGTTTTGTAATTTCACGATTAGTACCAATAGCCACAATTTTGCCCTTATCTATTGCCATAGCCGAAGCGGTCTCAAAAGAGTTATTGACCGAGTAAATCGTTACATCGGTAATAATGGTATCAACGGAAATTTTATTTTTTTGATCACAAGAAATCAATAAGAATAAACCAAAGAATAGTGTAATAAATTTCATAATAAACATTTTAGTTGTGCTAATATAAAAAAACTCGCCTAATTATTTTGGACAATCCGTAATTATAACGTTTTTTCAAATTCTATATTTCTTCCTAAATTTATTTTCCATAAAAAAACGCTCTCGAAAAGGAGAGCGTTCTATCTATTTTAAAAATCTTATTTCAATACTGTTTATGCTTTTATATACGCGTCATCATGCACACTCGACACCGCTCTTCCGGAAGGATCATTCATGTTTTTGAACGCTTCATCCCATTCCAATGCAATTTTTGTACTACATGCAACGCTTGCTTCTTGTGGAACACACAAAGCCGCTGCATCACTCGGAAAATGCTCATGAAAAATGGAACGATAATAATATTCCTCTTTAGAGGTAGGCGTTTGTAAAGGGAACTTGTATTTAGCATTTGCTAATTGTTCGTCTGAAATTTCAACAGCTACAACTTCTTTTAAAGTATCAATCCAACCGTATCCTACACCGTCACTAAATTGTTCTTTTTGTCTCCAAGCTACACTTGGCGGTAACATCTCTTCAAAAGCTTTACGAACCACCCATTTTTCCATCGGATGTTCTGCATTTATCATTTTATCTTGTGGATTGATTCTCATCGCCACGTCCATAAATTCTTTATCTAAAAATGGCACACGTCCTTCAATTCCCCATGCTGCTAAACTTTTGTTCGCTCTTAAACAATCATACATGTGAAGTTTTCCTAATTTACGCACATTTTCTTCATGGAATTCTCTCGCGTTTGGTGCTTTATGAAAATACAAATATCCTCCAAAAAGCTCATCTGCTCCTTCACCTGATAACACCATCTTGATACCCATTGATTTAATAACTCTTGCCATCAACCACATTGGTGTCGACGCCCTAATTGTAGTCACATCATACGTTTCCAAGTTATAAATTACATCTTTAATTGCATCTAACCCTTCTTGGATAGTAAATTTAATTTCGTGGTGAATGGTTCCAATGTGATCCGCTACTATTTGCGCTGCTGCAAGATCCGGAGAACCGTCTAATCCTACCGAAAACGAATGTAATTGGGGATACCAGGCATCGGCTACGTCTCCAGATTCAATACGTTTTTGTGCATATTTTTTGGCTACAGCCGAAGTAATTGAAGAATCTAATCCTCCAGAAAGTAAAACTCCATAAGGCACATCGCTCATCAATTGTCTGTGAACAGCTGCTTCTAAAGCGACTTTAATATCATCAATGTTGGTTACGTTGTCTTTTACAGCATCATAATCAACCCATTCCCTTTTGTACCACTGTACAAATTCGCCATCTTTACTTGACATATAATGACCAGGAGGAAACAATTGAATTTTGGTACAATATCCTTCTAATGCTTTCAATTCTGAAGCAACATAAAAAGTTCCGTGTTCATCCCAACCAATGTATAATGGAATAATTCCCATGTGATCTCGAGCGACAAAATACTCATCATTTTCGACATCATAAATGGCAAATCCGAAAATCCCGTTCATTTCATCTATAAAATGAGGGCTTTTTTCTTTGTAAAGTGCTAAAATTACTTCGCAGTCACTTTCAGTTTGAAAGTTATATTTGCCTTCAAATTGTTTACGTAATTCTCTGTGGTTGTAAATTTCACCATTTGCTGCTAAAATAAGTTGTTTGTCTTCACTAAACAACGGTTGTTTCCCAGAAGCAGGATCAACAATTGCCAAACGTTCGTGAGACAAAATGGCTTTTTCATTACTGAAAATTCCGCTCCAGTCCGGTCCACGATGACGGATAATTTTAGACATTTCTAATACTTGAGGTCTTAAAACTTCTGCTTTTTGTTTTAAATCAAAGGCACATACTATTCCACACATAACTATATATTTTTATTGTTCTGTTTATTTTGATAGGGCAAAGATGGAGTTATAGTTCTAATTGAAAAACACAAATGCCATTTTTAGTTATAAATAATAACTAAAAAAGAAAATTTGTGTTTAAAATGTAACTAAAAGATAATAAAAACAGAATTGAAGTTGTGGATTGTAAAAAGAAACGCAGGTGAGATGAGTTTTATTCAATATTCTCCACCAAATACTTCGTCCCATTAATCTCAAAAGTAAAACCTTCTTGATTTCCCATGAGTTTATTTCCCAAAGGCGATTGTGGTGATAATGCGATAATATTGATTCCATCGATATTGATTTTAGGAAGCGCCACACTCAGATACAAATAGATTCCGTTCGCTTTTATCAAACTCCCCAAAATAATTGTTTCGGCAATTGTAACAGCATCAATTTTATCCAGAACTGTTTTTTGATCCAGTACTTCTCTCAATTTACGATTTAGTTTTTCCTGCTCAATGTGCATCATCGATAAGGCGGTTTCGTGTTTGTCTCCGGCAGAACCTTTAGCGTCATTTTTAGAATCTTCGGTAAGCGCCACAATCATGTCTTTGAAAACGTCGATTCGATCCTGAACTAATTGCAGGTAATGAATATGTATTTTTTGTTTGAAGGTCATAGGTTTTTTTGGAGTGCGGATATTTACCATCCGGTGGTTATTCTAGAATTATTTGTAGTTTGTTTTTAAAATAAAAATTTAAGGGACATAATTCATTGGTAACATATCTCCCAATTTTCTCGTCGCTAAATCTCCCCCAAACTCAATCTTATCAGCATCTGAATTGTTTCCATACTCATCTACATAAAAAACATTTGTTAAGAAAATCACTTTTGATTGTTTCGTTTTCTTGTAAAGAAAATTAAAATCGGCATAAAATCTAGGTTTAGAGCCAGCTAAAAGGCCTTCATATTTAATATTCGAAGCAATACTGATCTTCTTTAACTTTCCTTCATTGGAAATTGTAAAATAATTTTCTGGAATATCCTGAAAACCTCCTTTGAACAATAAAAAAAGATCTTTACCCCAACGATTTTCCGAAAGATTTTTAAAGAGATGCATCGAAGAGCCATTGTATACATTATCCCTGATTTTTTTTATTTTAGATTCTTTATTTATCTCATTAAATAATGTTGTTCCCAAAAATAAGCTTTTAGTTACGTCTTCATTTTTTATACTCTTTTTACGAAATTTAACATAAAATTCATACAAATCGAATTCAATTTGATAACCTAAATATGGATTATCAATTTTTAATGGCTTATCTGATTTCGCAAATAAAGTATTTGTTTTATAATCATATTCAAATTCAATATCCTCTTCATTATTAATTTTACATGATTTTCCAGCCTTTGTAGTTCCTAAAAACTGATCTCTAAACAATTGCATTTTTTGGCTCCTTGTAAAATAATCTTTTCTTATGACAACCTCATCAAGTTCGACTTGCTTCGCGACTAAATAAATTTTTCTGTTGTTATTTTCAAAAGGGTTGGCAATACCTACTGTTTCATAACCCATAGACCGGATAATCAATGAGGTATTAATTTTACTCTTCACACTCAAAAAATATTTCCCATTTTCATTGGTCAAAGTAGCTATTGTGGTTCCATCCAAATAAACCGACGCTCCTACCATTGGCATTTTGTTTTCGTCAAAAACGGTTCCTTCTATGGTTTGACAAAAGGTATTTAATGAAAACAAGAAAATAAAAATTAATAATATTTTTTTCATATTACAAAAAATTAAATCAATATTCTTCACCAAAAAATCACCGAAAGGTACTCATAGAAACTACGATGTTCTCCAAGTTTTTTTTATTACGGTTTCTGTGATTTTGTGTCTACTTCGTAGTTAAGTAAAAAATTAAAAATCAAATTTATAGTTCACGCCTAAAATCACTTGAAAACCTTGAACTGGATAATTTAACCATTTTTGGTAGGCATTATTAGTGATATTATTGGCTCTTGCAAAAGCAGTCAATCGGTCACTGTATTTGAAACCAACATTTGCATTGACATCAAAATACGATTTTAAAGTAAAAGGACCCGGCTGAACTACATATACAAAATCAGTATTTATCTGAAAATCTTTTCGCTCGCCAACGTAAAACACATTTGCACCAGCAAACCATTTTTCAGTTATATTAAAATCAAGATTTGAATTTATTTTAATCGCCGGCAAGTTCCAGGCTTCTTGCTGAAAATCATTCGTAAAACTACGGAAAGTTCCGTTGATTCCAAAAGACACATTTTTAGAAAAATCGGCTTTTAATTCTCCGTAAAAACTCAATGTTTTCATATCGTCATACACCACTTGAAAGGAATTTCCAAACGCATAATCTTCATTACCCGCATTTTCATTATAATCATTGCTTCTAAATAATGCTTTATTTCTTTCGTTGACGTACGAAGCTTTAACATTATAACTTACATTATTAGTCAATTTCCCTTTTAATCCGGCAAAAACATCATACTGCTGATCTGTTGGTGTAATACTTAATGTAGGGGATAAAAAAGGATTTTCGTCTACAAAATCCTGATATGAATTTTGTTTTAAGTTCCCTTCGGCGCCAGCATAAAAAATCATCAAATCGCCAACTACTTTATACGAAGCATTGAATTTTGGATAAATATAAAAGGAATTACTGCTGTTTTGATTGTCCATGCTATATATAAATGCAGCACCAATATTTAGCGTCCAGTCGTTCTCCTGCATCACAAAGCTTGGTGAGATTCCGAAATTTGTAAAGCCGTATTTCATGGCTTCCGTATTAGTATTTAAATAATTTTTCTTGAAATTACCTCCTACATAATCTACAATTAAATCCGTTTTCACAGCACTTTCCATTACGTCAAATTCAATTGTAGGCTTTGCATAAAATCGATTTTCAGAAGATCCGGAAGCATCCGAAAAATGGTTGTATTTAAGACTTGTTTTGTTTAAAATACTTTCGTTAAAAGCTACATTTCCGCCTAACGATATAGTTCTGTATGTTTGCTGCGGATCAATTGCATTAATCAACATCACTTGATCCTGAGCTGATAAAGTACTCCCAAATTCTGAAGGCAATCCATACCAGTTATAAATTTGGTTTTGGTACCCTAAATCCAAATTCCATGACACGTCTTTTTGATTTGAACCGTACATCAAGTTCAGAGCCGTATCGTAAAAACGATCTTCTAACGCTACATTTTTGATTCCGCCTTCTGACGAATGATGACGAAACATACCGCCAACATAATCCGTAGTATTAAGATCATGATTTACGAATAATTCGCCAATAAAAGTTCCGTAATTCCCAACACCAAAAGTGGCATAATTTTTAAATAAATGCGCTTGTTTTTCTTTCTCTACTCCTTCTGCTTTTCCTTTTGATGGGGTAAACGTTGAAGCTACCGGAAAAGAAAAAATGGAATACTTTATAATTTCTTTTTTGGCATTTCCTTCCTCATCCAGTTCCGGAATTTCTTTGACCTTGAAAGCATCCGAAATTTTTGGCGTATACGGTTTCACAACATTTACTGTTTCGGTGCCTATTTGCTCTTTCTTTTGTGCAAACGAAAATTGAGAAAGCAAAAGAAACAAAATCCCAACCGCAACTCTCCCCGAAGGGCAGGTTGCCATCAATGTTTCTATCTTATTAATAAATGATGTTATTTTTTTATCTTTAAATGTCATGTTTTATTTTTTTACTTCTTAATTTGTAATTCGTCCTTTCTAATCTTCAATTTATACCTCCCATTCGCCTTTTGCAATAAATTGCGTTTTGCCACCAATTTTTATCTCAAAATGATTATTCGTTAATTTCCCATCAAAATAAATCTGGGACGGTCTTCTTATAAAATCACCCTGGTGATTGATAATTTGGATTTGTGGCGCATCATATTTTAAAAGAAAAGCCTGTAAACAAGTGCTTGCACTTCCCGTTGCCGCATCTTCAATAAGTTGATTGTTTTCAATACACAGCATTCTGCTACTGAGTTTTGCATCTTCTAAACAATAAAAATACAACGCTCTGTGATTGGTTTTGCAGTGTGCATCCAACCAGTCGTTCATTTTATCCTTATCCAAAATCAAATTCTCCAATGCTTTTATATTTTTGACAGGAACAATTACAAAAGCGCTTCCTGTAGTCACCTCCTGAATGGGAAATTTGGCATCGAGGTCACTATTGCTTAAATTGCTAAACGATTCAAAATCATCTGCTGAAAAAATATCCAAAAATTCCGGTTGTGCAGCCTGCAGCCAAACCAAATCTTCCGATTGATACACTGGAATTTCACCAATTGGAACCGATAATGAAATCTTTTCTGGTTGCTGCTCAAAAATCTTATTCATCAAAACCCATGAAGTTCCAATAATTGGGTGACCGGCGAACTTCATTTCGTGCTCTGGAGTAAAAATTTTGATGGTTGCCGAATTGTTTTCAGCATCAAGCTCGGTTATAAAAGTGCTTTCCGCAAAGTTTATTTCTCGCGCAATTTCCTGCATCTGTTTGTCAGTTAACAAATCGGCACCTGAAAAAACTGCGAGTTGGTTCCCCGCATATTTTTTTTCTGCAAAAACATCAACGATATAAAAAGATAGACTCATTCAATTTGTTTTTTTGGCTTTCGATTATTTAAAAATTTACGCTTGATTTAAGTTGTTTTCCAACTTCTAAACCTTGATTTCTTACTTTGTAATCGATGAATTTGTTTTAGATTCTTCCGCCTTTATAGCGTTCAATTCTCTTTGTGCATCTGAAACGACATCTGGAAAATCAGTAAAATTTTGAATTACATTTTCTAAAATATAGGTTGCCTGATAACTGTCTTTCAGTCCGTAAAAGTTTTTCGCCATCAATACTAATCCTTTGGCTCCAAAATATTTATAACTGGAATAATTCTTCGCTAATTTTTGAACTGCAGTATTGGAAGCTTCAAATTTTTCGTCTTTATTTTTAAAATAAGCATCATAATACAATGCTTCAGCTGCTAATTCTCCTTTGGCAATCGTCATTAATTTTGCATAAGCAACTTTCGCCTTCGCTTCATCACCCGTTTCAATTGCCGCACGTGCAATGATAATTTGTGCATCACTTTTTACATTATCATCTGTTTTTGAATTCATCAAAACCTTCTCGGCATAAATAACTGAATTCGGATAATCTTTTTTATCATAATACAATTTCATCAAGTTCGATTGTGCAAATGTTTTGTTCTGAGAAGTATCTGCTTCATTTTCTAAACGAGTCAAAATCAGAATTGCTTTTTGATCCTCTTTGTTTTTAAGGAATATTTGAGCCAATCTTGACAACGATTGTTCAGTAAATTCACTTCTGGATTGTGCAACTACATATTCATAATTAGGTGTCGATTTGCTTTCTGACCCGTCAGCATAATACAATTGCGCGAGGTAATAATTAGCTTTCAAAGTATGAATCCCGCGAGGAAATTGGCTTACATAACCGCTAAATCCTGCAATTGCCTGTTTAACATTATTTTGTTGAAATTGTTTTTCAGCGGCTTCATAAGTGTCATTGTCCAATTCTGCATCCGTTACCGCAACAAAATCCAATGTTCGAACCCAAGTTGCATATTCATCTACTCTACCATTGTCGACATAAATTAATCTAGCAGTCGCAACCGCTTCCAAAGCTTCCGGAGTTCTAGGAAAATCAGCCGCAACTTTTTTAAATTTCAACAATGCCTGCTCGTCTTTATCAGTGTTATAATAAACCAATCCCTGACGCAAAATAGATCTGGAAGTGAAAGATCCTTTTTTAAATTCCGTATTTAATCGGTCGTATGTTTTTACAGCAAGTTCATTTTTATTCTCAGCAACATAGGTATTTGCCAATTCAAAAAGCGCATCGTCCCTGTATTCTGATTTTGGATAAAATTGTAAAAAAGCATTTATCTCATCAATTTTCTTATCGTTTTTAGCCATAAATCCATAGGAAATTGCTTTTTGGAAATACGCATAATCCGCATCTACACTTTTAGATTCGATTACCTTAGTATATGCCTCCATTGCGGGACCGTATTTTGAAGTCACAAAACGGCAATCCGCCAAACGCAAATACGAATCATTCAAACGCACTTTATCACCAGGCGCTTTTTCTATTTGTTTTTGGAAATAATCACCTGCTTGATCGTATTCTTTCAATTTAAAATACGTGTACGCAATATTGTAATTACTGTTTTTAAATTCCGGTGTTGTTGCGGCTTGATTTGAACCAATGAATTGCTTGAAACTCAATAACGCCTCTTTGAAATCATTTAAAACATATTCAGACTCTCCTTTCCAGAAAGTAGCTCGGGCAGTAAAAACAGCATCTTTTTGTTCGCTCATGGATTTCGTGAACATCTTCATTGCTTCCGGATAATTTCCATCAGTGTGTAATTCTAAACCTCTATAAAAAAGCACTTTTTGGTACGCTAATTTATTTTCTGGCGCTTTATTTTTTTCCAATAAAACTAAAGCTTCTTTGTAGTTTTTAGAAGAAATATAAGAATCTATCAATAATTTCTCCACCTCAGAACGGCTTGCATTATCTGGATATTTTTTCAAAAAAGCCTGCAGAACCGAAGGAACGCTTTGATACGAATTCCCTAATTCATAACTTAACTTAGAATAATTCAAACTGGCGTCTTCTTGAATGGCTGCATCAAAACTCATTTCCGATGCATTTTTGAATGCGTTCAAGGCTTGTTGCTTTTTATCAGTATTCAGGTAACTTTCTCCCAAGTGATAATAAGCATTTTGTGCTACTAAATCTTTCCCTCCAATGATTTTATTGAACTGCGAAATCGCATTTTCGAAATCTTTTTGTTTGTAATACGCATAACCCAATTGGTAAAAATCAGTATTACTCCATTTCCCTTTTTTTCCTTTATAATCTACTAAATATGGAATTGAAGTATCGTATTTTTTTAAATTAAAATAACTTTCACCAATGATTTTATTTAGTTCTGATTTTTCCAAAGGAGTTGATTTAGCCATTGCTTTCTGCCCCAAATCAATTGCTTTTTGGAAATTCCCCAGCTTAAAATTCATATCTGCCTGATAATAGGAAAGCTTTTCTTTGTACTTCTCCTCGCCCGAAACTTCGTCAAAATACTTCGTTGCCTGCTTGTAATCATCTCCTTCATAGGCCATAAATCCCAAATAATATTTGGCTTGAGAACCATATTCGGCAGAATTAACGACCTTATTCAAATATACTGTAGCTTCCTTTTTCTTTTTGGCATTAAAAAAACTATAACCTTTCTGGAAATTGAATTTATCTTGGTCTTTTCTGCTTAAACTGCTTTCGTCTACTTTATCAAACCATTGTAACGCTTGCGGATAATTTCCTTGGTTAAAATGATAATGTGCCACCTCAATATACGCCTGATTTTGCTTTACGCTCGTAGGATAATCTGAAACAAATTGCTCCATCAATTCATCCGCATTGGACTGATTGGTTCGAATGGCGCAATTAGCGGCATAATAGGCACAATCTGATTTCAATTCTTCAGTAGCTGCAGTTTCCTTCACCTTATTAAAAATAAGTTGCGCCGATGCATATTGCTCATCTTTGAATAAAGAAACCGCTTTATTAAAATCTTTAGAATCGTGAGTATAAATAGTTGATTTTTGTGCCGAAATACTGGCCGTTATAATAAAAAAGGATAAAAAATAGCCCCAGGAAAGTTTTTGCATTGCGATTTTATTTTAATAATTCAAATGTATTGTATTCTGAACTCTATAACGAATCCGTTTTGGCTTTTATTATGATTTTTTTTCACAGTTTGCAATTAAAGCGACACTGCGTATGATTAATCAAATCAAGCCGCGCCAGTTTTTCGTAATGTTTGTAATTTTTTAAATTCTACCTAATAGAATAGAATTTATTTTGAATGGAAGCGTTATCTTCTTACTTTTACCCAATAAACAAATGCAAATTATGTCACAATCCGTACTGTCTTTAAAAAATGTAACTATTTATCAAGAAGAAAAAACTATTTTAACAGAGGTAAACTTGGAGGTAAAACATGGTGAATTCCTATACATCATTGGAAAAACAGGCTCCGGAAAAAGTAGCTTAATGAAAACTTTATATGGTGATTTACCTTTAACTGACGGAGAAGGTCACATAGTAGATTTTGATTTAGCCACCTTAAAGGAAGATGACATTCCGTTTTTAAGAAGAAAGATTGGAATCGTTTTTCAGGATTTCAAATTACTTCCGGACCGTACGGTAAACGAAAATATGTTGTTTGTTCTGAAAGCAACTGGCTGGACCGAGAACGTAGAAATGCAAAATAAGATCGACGAAGTTTTGAATAAAGTGGGAATGAAAGATTTTGGCAAAAAAATGCCCCATCAACTTTCTGGAGGAGAACAACAACGTGTAGCCATCGCTCGCGCTTTGCTGAACGATCCTGAATTAATCCTTGCGGATGAACCAACAGGAAACTTAGATCCACAAACAAGTGCCGAAGTATTGGAAGTCCTGAAAAAAATCAATGCCAATGGAAAAACCATTATTATGGCAACACACGATTATGCACTGTTAATGAAATTCCCTTCGAAAACATTAAAATGTGAAGACTCCAAAATTTTTGAAGTGATTCAGCAGCGAACAGCGTAATGCTTTCGTTACTAATTCCGGTTTATAATTACAATGTTTATCCGCTGGTTTCGGAGTTATACAAACAATGTTTAGATTGCGGAATAACGTTTGAAATTTTGTGCCAAGACGACGCTTCACAATCAAGTTTGAATGCATTTAATGAGCATGTAAATGCATTACCAAATTGCAGTTTTGTCTCCTTAAAAGAAAATCTAGCACATCGTGAAAACAGAAACTCCCTCGCTGAGCAAGCAAAATTTGATTATTTGCTTTTTATAGACGGGGACTCAATAATTATTCATGAGCATTACATAAAAAAATATATTGATAATCTCCAAGATTTTGATATTGTTTATGGCGGCAGGTTGCATCCTGAAAAATGCCCTTCCGACAACCAAAAACTACGTTGGAAATACGGAAGATTTATTGAGGACAAATCTTCTGAAAACCGAAAGAAAAAACCGTATCAATCGGTGCTTTTTAATAATACCATCATTAAAAAAGACTGTTTCAAAAAAGTAAAATTTGATAAAGACACAAAAAAATACGGTCATGATGACACCCTACTTTCGTATCAATTGAGTTTATTACAAGTGAAGATAAATCATATTGAAAATCCAGTTGAACATGGCGATATTGATACTAATTTAGTTTATCTGAATAAAACCAAAGAGTCTTTAGAAAATTTGATTTTGTTATATAAAGAGAATAAAATCACTATTGAGTTTGTGCGATTATTACAATTGTATCACTTTTTAAAAAGAACAAAATCCTCTTTTAGTATTTCAAAAATTCATACCCTTTTTGAAAAATATCTAGTACAAAATTTGACTGGAAACAATCCTAATTTAGTTCTTTTCAATTGGTTTCGAGTGGGTTATTTATGCTCAATAAATCAGAAAAATTAATTCTTTTTGATTCCAATAAATAATTGGTTCCAAGTTTCCATAATAGCATCGATATGGTATTTTTCACTGGCTAATTTTGCATTTTTTCCCATTTCTCTTCTTAATGCCGCATTTTCTATTAAAGTCTCAATCGCTTTTATATAATCTGACTCATTGCCATTTTCGATCAAAAAGCCGTCTTCGTTTTGAGAAATTATTGCTCTTGGTCCGCACGGACAATCGTAGGCTATACAGGGCAATCCAGAAGCCATCGCCTCAATTAAGACCATTCCAAAACCTTCAAACCGAGACGTCATTAAATAAAATGAAGCGTCTAAATATTTTTCGTTAATATTCTGAACCGGTTCATAAAAAATAACATTATTCAAAATATTTAAATCTTCAGCCAACAATCTTAAATTGTTGTTTTCAGTCGATTTTCCATAAATTTCAAGTGTCCAATCGGAATGTTTTTGAATCACTTTTTGCCAAATTTGTAACATTCTGTCCAATCCTTTTTCATAAGAATGACGTCCAACAGCAATTACTTTCTTAGATTTTAAATCAGAAGAAGTAGTTGGTTCAAACCATAATGGATTAGGAATTACAACACCATTTTTCACATTCCATTCTTTCAAACTCTCCTTTGATAAGGCAACAAACTTGGTAAACCTTTTAGCAGCTAATTTTTTGAAAAGTATTTTAATTTTTGTCGAAACAAAATATTTTGTTGGTTCTTTTTCCTCAATATATTTAGAACTGTGGCACTCAAAAATAATCGGCGTGTTTGTGTTTAAAATAAAAGGAACTAAATAGGCTTTTAAACCGTTGTCACAAACAATGATAACATCCGGTTGAATGGTTTTAATTTTACTTTTTAACCCTTTTGAAAAAGAATTAATAAACTGAAAAAAGCTACCATTTAATAGCAAATCGTGATAAAAAATAGTAGAATTAAAAGAATAAAACAAAGGAGAAAAGCCTTCATTTTGAGTTAAAATATGTACTTCATATCCTGATTTTTCTATTAGATAATTCGTTTTTACCGAAAGCACTCTGGCAACTCCGCCTTCGTTATTTATGTTGGGAACAATGTAGAGAAGCTTCATTTTTTTGACTCCAAAAATGCACCAAAATCCCGAATATAATCGGCTTCTTCAAAGGTATCCGATGCCAACACTAAACAAACGGCTCCCGAGGAAAAATTTTGCAATTCTCTCCAAATCCCTGTTGGAATCAGTAATCCAACATTTGGCTTATTCAATACAAATGACTTTTTTACAGCACCATCCTGAAGAACAACCTCAAAACTTCCACTCAAAGCAATTAAAAGTTCTTGTTGAAGGATATGTGAATGTCCGCCTCTATAAGCGTTGCTTGGCACATCAAAAAGATAATACACACGCTTGAACTCAAATGGCAAAAAATCCTTTTGAATGAAGGCTAAATTTCCTCGCGTATCTTCTACAACGGGGATTTTTAGGAGCTGTATGGCGTCAAGAGTTGTCATAATTCTATTTTAAACTGATTTTCATTAAATCCAGCCATTGTTTTCCAATAGCTGAAACAGAAAAAGATTGCACACTTTGCAACGCATTCTGTTTGCAATATCGATATAAATTTTCGTCTTCAATAAATAAATTCATTGCTTCAGAAAGTTTTTCAACATTCTGATTTTCGACCAGTAATCCATTTTCTCTATGCTGAATCATTTCTTTTGGTCCTGATGAGCAATCAAACGCAATTACAGGAGTTTCACAAGCCAGCGATTCCAAAATTACATTGGGCAAACCTTCATTCAAACTGCTTAACACGAAAAATTTAGCGTTTTTCAAATACTTAAATGGATTGTCCTGATGCCCTAAGAAATGCACTTTGTCTTCAATTTTTCTTTCCTTAACCAAGTTTTGCAGCATTTTTTTTTGTTCACCATCACCCAAAAAAACCAAATGAATATTGTTTTGTGGCAGAACTGATTTGGAATACGCTTCAATAAATTTATCAAATTGTTTGATGTTTGTTTCCATTTGGCCTACGCCAATAATATAATCATACGGAATTTCATTCTCCTCTTGGCTCTCTACTGCAATTACCTCAATATCGATTGGATTATAAATTCGGACAACATTTTTCAGCTGGTGTTTTTTCTCGATCAGTGCTTTGGATTCGTCCGAAACATTGACTAATCTATAACAATCTCCGTACATAAAACGACTGAGAAAAGACCAATTTGGCATGTAATGATCTATCAAAAAACTGTGAACTGTGAAAATGGTATTCGTTTTATAAAGCCATTTTGCGATCAATACCTCTTGAATAGGTTTTGTCCGAAATCGGAAATCGATAATGAAATCGAATTGATTTTCGTCAAGGTATGTTTTCAGAAAAGTGAACCGATTCCATTTATTAAGAAGTCCCTTGGACGCATTTTTCATCTTGCCTAAATTGACCAATTTTCCTGAATAGGAATACGAAATTTCGTCGAGAACAACAATAGTATGAACCTCTAACCCTTGTTTTTCGAAAAATTGAGACAAAATCGCCATGACCTTTTCGGCACCGCCACGACTTAATCGATAACCAATTAAAGCAATTTTAATTTTTTTGTTGGGCAATATCATTAACGATTTCTTATTTTCGTATCAAATATAACTCTTTTAAAAAAATATGCAAGACAATCCATTGGTTACCATTATTTGCTTATGTTACAATCAGGAAGAATACGTCTTGGAGAGTTTATTTTCAGTTGTCAATCAGAATTATGCTGCTGTAGAACTCATTATTGTTGATGATTGCAGCTCAGATAATTCAAAAGCAGCAATCGAAAATTGGCTGCTTGATTTTCCAAAAATCCAATTCATTGCGAATGAAATTAATTTAGGAAGCACCAAATCGTTTAATAAGGCCTTAAAAAAAGCCAAAGGCGAATTTATCATTGACTTGGCTGCAGATGATATTTTATTATTTAATTGTGTAACTTCACAAATAAATGCTTTCAAAAATACAATCTATAAAAATCTCGGAGTAGTTTATGGAAATGCGGAATTAATTTCTGAAAAAGGAATATTTAATTCTTATTATTTTCCCGTAGACCGTTATAAAAAAGTAATAAAACAGCGTGCAACGGGTGACATTTATTACTCGGTACTTTCTGGTGGCGACTGCATGTGTTCGGTTTCATCAATGGTAAAAAAATCCGCATTTGATCATTTAAATGGTTACGATGAAACGCTTGAGTATGAGGATTTGGATTTATGGATTCGCGCTTCCCAGATTTACGATTTTGATTTTATTGATGAAATTTTAATCCGAAAAAGGACAGTCCAAAATTCTTTAGGAACTCATTTTTTTATGAAAAATGATGCTAGAGCCAGAAAAATAAATCAATCTACTTATTTGATTATAAAAAAGGTTATGAGACTGAACAGAACAAAAAATGAGGATAAAGCGTTGTTAAAACGCATTCATTTCGAAATCATTTTGAACAATAAAACTACAAACTACACCTTATTATTAAAGTATATTTTGCTTGAGATTAAGCTGAGATTACGTTTCCTGAATATAATCTAAACCATCATATAATTATCTAACGCTGCTTTCTCTCCTTCCCAATCTCTGGAAATATGTGTACTAATTAATTTTGCTGGAATACCTCCAATTAAAATGTTAGAACCAAAAGAAGTATAATCAGCATTGCACAAACTATTTGAAGCTATCGTACAAAAATTAGTCGTATTAGTACCCTGAAGTACAGTCACTCTGCTGGATGCATAATTGTAATTCCCAATTAGGACGGGCATCGTCATTTTAAACTTTTCGCCGGTTTGGGTATCCATCATCTGATGAAAATTAGTATCCATAATTTGAGATTCCGCACCAAAACGGGCATAATTCCCCAATACAATTCGCTCGATACAAATCAATTTTGCATTGGAAGCTAATGAAGCCATGTGGCCGAATTCACAATATCCATTTTCGCCAATGTAAATAAAATAATCTTTTCCAAATTGTACGTGACCCTTAAAAACGAGCGTTCCCAAAACATTAATTTCGGCAATTCCTTTGTGAAGGGTATTCATTTCATACGGTTGTCCAAAACCAATCATTCCTTTTTTAATAGCTCCTTCAATTTCTATTTTTCCCGCTATTGACGTGAATTTTACCTTCCCATAAAAAAATACCGGAAGCTGTTTTGCAACATTAAAAGGGAATTTTTTGAAATTAAAATATAGCGTTTTTGTCCAATTTATGGAATAATAAATTTTAAGTTTTTGATAACTTGACTTTGCTTTTCTGTAATTATGTTTTAAAATTTCAATCATTCTTTCTCTTTATTACAGCGTTGAACAGTCCTTTTAGCTCCATCTTTTTATTCATTTGAAATACAACAAAAGCAATGGAAAGTACTACCATTACTGACATTAAACAGTATTTTAAAATTGGATTCGGAATGTATCGAAACAAAAATGTTGCCATACACATCAGGATGCAGATTAAATATATTTTATAAAAATCACTGTCAAAAAAGAAATTATATCTTTTAAAGGTAATTATTTTCAAACCAAAAAAGTGAATCATATAATACACTAAAAAACTAAAACCCAGCCCTTCCAATCCATAAAAATAATAGCCTAAAACATTTAAAAGTAACGATATCGCATTGAAACCAACGGCCGTTTTCAGAAACATATTAGAATCTCCTTTGGCAATTAAAATATAGCCCATCGACCAGGAAACCGCTCTGAATAACATAGCCAATATTCCAAAACAAACCATCGGAATAATGGCGGCAAATTGTGGTGTAAACACTATTTTCACAATAAGCGGAATCAACGTTAAAAACAGAATTATTACCGGCGTTATAATCAATATTGAAATGAACGATTGCTGAATAACACTCGTTCTGACTTTTTCATTTTGATCACTTATGGAAGCTAATCTTGGAAAATAATCGGTACTCATTACCGTGAAGATTACGCCTACATACGAATTCAACAAAATAAAACCCGCATTATAAAATCCCACTTGTTCTAAATTCCCCACTTTTCCGACATAAATTTGGATTAAATATGTCGTCAGCAAAGTCAACGAACTACTTAATGTCAGCATAAATCCAAGGGTAAAGATACGCTTTGCGTCAGTCATCAATTGAATTTTTGTTATACTTTTTCTCTCAATTTCCACTTTTCCGGAATAATAAAAGGAATATAATAAAGCGGATAGAGAAGTAACAATTATCGTTGGAACAATCGCGTCGATTCCATAAAAATAATACAGCGGAATAGATAATAGCAATCCGAATATATTTCCATATAGATTCGCTTTCGCCAAAAACCTCATTTTCCTCAATCCTTGCAAAACAGCTAATTCTCCTGTTGTCAATTGCTTAAACAGCAACGTAATGGACAAAAAAACAAACGCATACATTTGGTCTGAATTCCCAAAGGTAATTATGCTCAACCAACTAGAAAAAATCATAGTTAATAATGTTCCCAGAATACCCGTCAATAACGCTACAATTTTAACCACTGAAACCGTAGCCGAAACTGTATTTAAATTTTCATTTTTGTAATCTGCTGAAATGTGTTTAATTCCACTTGTTTCTAGTCCTAATCCCGATAAACCGCTAATGACTCCAATTGCAGAATTCAACAAAGCAATGATCCCCATACCTGCAGGACCTATAAAAACAGCGATTAATTTGGTTCTGATTACAGCAATAATAATTGTTAGAAACTGAACACCACCAAAAAGCGAAGTCGTTTTTACAATTTGATGATATGAAGTTTTAGAATCAGACACTATTAATATTGATTTAAAACCGTAATAATAAAATCTACCTCATCCATTGTCAAAACTGGGCTTATGGGCAAACTCAATACTTCATCATGGATTTTTTGGGAAACAGGAAAAGTCAAATGATTCCACGCTGATAACGCTTTTTGATTGTGCGGCGGAATGGGATAATGTATGACCGTTTGAATACTATTCTGATGTAAATATTCTTGTAAATTTATTCTGTTTTGTGTTCGAATGACAAACAAATGAAAAACATGGTTTTTAGATAAATTCCAAAAAGGTAAAATTATTTTATCATTTTTAATTTCAGATAAGTAACGTTTAGCAATTATTCTCCGCTTTTCATTTTCAATATCTAAAAACGGTAATTTCACATTTAAGAAAGCCGCTTGCAGTTCATCTAACCTTGAATTTATACCAACATAATCATTGTAATATTTGGTTTCCGAACCATAATTTCTCAGTGACTGAATGGTTTTGGCTAATTCGGAATCATTTGTTGTAACCGCGCCACCATCGCCTAATGCGCCCAAATTTTTCCCTGGATAAAAACTATACGCTACGCTTGATTTTTGATTTTTGATTACTTCGTCAGTCCGACCTGCGGTCTGGGGTGCTGATTCTTGATTTCTGATTGCGCCGTGAGCCTGAGCCGCATCTTCAACAACCAGCAAATCATTTGCAAAAGCAATTTCATGTATTGCATCCATTTCTGCCAATTGTCCATACAAATGAACGACCAGAATCGCCTTGGTTTTTGAGGTAATCTTTTCAGCAATTAAATTGGGATTGATGTTGTAGGTTTCTAACTTTGGCTCGACCAAAACAGGAATTAAATCAGCTTGTAAAATAGATAGAATACTCGCAATATAAGTGTTGGCAGGAACTATGACTTCGTCGCCTTTTTGTAATTTTCCCAACTGAATATATCCTTTGAAAATCAACATTAAAGCATCAAAACCATTTCCCACACCTACACAGTACTTTGTGCCGCAATAGCTAGCAAAATTGATTTCGAATTCCTTAACTTCATTCCCTAAAATATACCAACCATTATTTAGAACTGCTTTCAATTTTTCCTGAAAAGCGGCTTCATACGGTTCATTTATTTTTTTTAAGTCAAGAAATGGTATCATATTAGATTCATTTTATAAAAATCCTGACTATAAACCGAGCAACCCAATTCTTCTTTTTGTTTTAAAAGTCCGGCATGATACCCTTTTTCATTGTCTTCATTTACGATTCCCATATCAAAAAAAAGTTTGCCTTCGCTCTTGTATTTTTGGATCAAATTAATGAATAAAAAATCCAACGCGCGTAATTCCTCCCCTTTTTTAGTGGTGGCTCCATATTGCGATTTCACAACGGTTTCCGTCTCTAAAATTGTTACACCGGCAATAATAACATCTTCAAAATACACTGAAAACTGTTTGATATTTTTCGGGAATTTTTCTTTCAGTGCTGTAATTTCTTTTAGTGTATGTACTGGTTTTGCGTCATATTTTTCCAACAACCTTGGCTCTAAAACCAATTTCCAAAACAATTCCAATTGCTGTTCTTCCACCAGCTCTAAATCGAGTTCTTCAATTTTTCTAAAATGCTTCAATTTACTTTTCGAAATTGTCAAAGGCAAGGACAAATTGATGCCCAAATTCATTTCTTTTTTATCTAAAAAAGCTCCTTTTTTCAGCATAAAAAAATCCATTTCAGCGTTACCTTTTAATGTATAAAATAAAGGAATAGGTTTAAAATAGAACGATTGCACCTCATTTTCTTTAAAAAAAGACATAAGAGAATTCAAAATATTTTCTACTTTTTCTCCGTTTAATTTCGTGGAATAAACCAGTCCGCCATACGTCAAGCCTTGATGGGAATAAACTATTGCCCCAACTCTATTTGCAGGCAAAACAGCAACCAGTTTTTTATTCTCAAAAACCAGTAACGAAAAATCCTTGAATCGATCTTTGTGGTATTCCATAAAATCTCGGTGAAATAAAAAAGTAGCATTTTTGGCCTGACCAATAAAGGCATTCCAGTTTGCATAATCACTTTCCCGATATGGTCTGACAGAATAATTTTTCACTGTTAAATTTTAGACTTTGTGAAAGTAATCAATTTTTATTTATGTTCTAAAGTGGGCAAATACCATTTGAATTTTACGGCCATAAAACGAACCGAAATAATAACAATTGAAGTCGTTAAGTATAAAATATCATTATCTAAATTCAATTTTCGAAGCAGGAAAAAAACAATCCCGCCCAAAATACAAATCGTGGCATAAATTTCTCTTCTGAAAATAACCGGAATTTCGGTGCACAAAATATCACGAATCACACCCCCAAAACAGGCCGTCATGGTCCCTAGGGCAATACAAACAACTGGATGAAGCCCAATATTAATTCCTTTTTCAAGACCAATTAAAGTAAAAACACCTAATCCAATCGTGTCAAATAAAAACAAAGAAGTTCGTAATTTGTCGAATTTTTTTCTGAAAAGTATTGCCAAAACAAACCCAATAATGATTACATAAACATATTTTAAGTCAAGCATCCATCCTACTGGCGTTCTGCCAATCATAATGTCTCGGAGGGTTCCGCCCCCAACCGCAGTTACAAATGCGATAATAAAAACCCCAAAAGGATCCAGTTTTTTATTCATGGCGGTCAATGCGCCTGACATGGCAAAAGCCATCGTACCGATGATGTCAAGTAAGTGAAACATTAGAATTGCAATTTTGACAAAAATAACGAAAATACTCGTGAAAAGAGCTAGAAATACCTTCTATTAATCAATATGTTGCTTCCAGAAAAATATTCGAATCGGATTAGAAAACTGGATTTTCTCTATGTATCTTTGTAGCTATTAATTAAATAGTTGAACGTCTTGAAACAAATCACTTCGATACAAAATCCATACATAAAATCCTTAGTGCAATTGCAGGAAAAATCAAAAGCACGCAAACAATCCGGTACTTTTTTAATGGAAGGAAAACGCGAAATTTCGATTGCTGTAAAAGGTGGCTACGAAATGGAAACGCTATTGTTTCTCCCTGAAATTTGTTCGGAAACTGACGCTAAAGAATTATCAGAAAATGCAGAATTAATTGAAATCAACAAAGAAGTCTATCAAAAACTGGCTTACAGAGATACTACCGAAGGAATTCTGGCTGTAGCCAAAACCAAATCGATGCAATTATCCGATTTGAAATTATCCGAAAACCCTCTAATTCTTATTGCCGAAGCACCTGAAAAACCAGGAAATATTGGCGCTTTATTGCGAACTGCAGATGCTGCTAATCTTGATGCAGTGATTATTGCCAATCTAAAAAGTGATTTGTACAATCCAAATATTGTGCGTTCCAGCGTGGGCTGTTTGTTCACCAATCAAATTGCTACTGGAACAACATCTGAAATTATTGCTTTTTTAAAAGAAAGAAACATTAATTTTTATTGTGCGACTTTACAAAATTCGACTTCGTATCATACTCTGGATTACACGACTCCAACGGCATTAGTCGTGGGAACGGAAGCTACTGGATTGACTGAAGAATGGCGAAAAGAAGCGACCCAAAACATTATTATCCCAATGCAAGGCCAAATTGATTCTATGAATGTTTCGGTTGCCGCAGCCATCTTAATTTTTGAAGCCAAAAGACAAAGAGGGTTCTAATTGTTTGATTGAAGATTAACGATTTTAGATTGCAGATTTAAAAACAAAAAATATTAAAAATTTACCATTTTATTAAATACTATAGATAATATGAAAAATAAATTATTCGTTGCAATAGCATTGATTTCAAGCACTCTTTCATTCGCACAAATCAATTCGACTCAAGTGGATGAACTAGTTAACCGTACTTTAAAAACATTTAATGTTCCCGGAATTGCAGTGGCGATAGTCAAAGACGGAAAGATTATTCACGCCAAAGGATACGGTGTAAAATCAATTTTAACGAATGAAAAAGTGGATGCAAATACGCTTTTTGGAATTGCATCCAATAGTAAAGCCTTTACAAGCGCCGCTTTGGCAATGTTAGTAGATGAAGGAAAAGTAAAATGGGACGACAAAGTCATCAAATATCTTCCTAATTTCAAGATGTATAATGAGTATGTAACGAATGAATTTACCATTCGGGATTTATTGACGCATCGCAGTGGACTCGGACTTGGCGCTGGAGATTTGATGATTTGGCCTGACGGAAGTAACTTTACGGCACAAGATATCATCCAGAATTTACAGTATTTAAAACCGGTTTCGGCATTTAGAACACAATACGATTATGACAATTTACTGTATATAGTTGCCGGAGAAGTCATTCGCGTAGCGAGCGGTTTGAGCTGGTGTGATTTTGTGGAAGAGCGCATGATGAAACCCTTAAAAATGGAGCATAGTGTGGCTTCTTTTTTACGTTTAAAAGACACAACAAACATCATTGCACCTCACGTTCCTATTGACGGAAAACTAAAAGTAATCAAACGCTATCAAAACCAACTTTTTGATGCGGCCGCCGGCATTTACTCCAGTGTAAATGATTTGAGTAAATGGACCATTATGCAAATGAACAACGGGAAATATGGTGCAGATAATAAGCAATTATTTTCTAAAAAAGAACATGCCGAAATGTGGCAATTACAAACCATAATTCCTGCAACCACAAGACCTCCTTACAACACTCATTTCAGTGGGTATGGACTGGGCTGGTTCCTGAGTGATGTAAAAGGATACAAACAAGTGACGCACACTGGCGGTTTAGAGGGAATTGTTACGCAAGTCACGCTTTTACCGGAACTGAATCTGGGGATTATTGTATTGACCAATCAGCAATCAGGTGCTGCATTCAGAGCAATTACCAATACTATAAAAGACAGTTATTTAGGAATTCAATCCGAGGATTATGTGACTAATTACAGTACTAGTCTAAAAGAAAACGAAGCCTCTGCTGACAAAGTAACTGATGAAGTTTGGGCAACCGTAGCCAAGAATAAAAAAGACAAAATCAAAATTGATTTTAAAAGCTATACAGGAACATACCAAGACAATTGGTTTGGTGAAGTAGTACTTTCAGAGAGAAAAGGACGATTGTATTTTGCTTCGAAACGCTCTCCACAACTTACTGGCGAAGTTTTTTTCTATAAGGACACTAATTATGTTGTCAAATGGGACAATGCGTATTTCCATGCGGATGCTCATTTGTTTTTTGAATGTGATGCCACTGGAAAAGCAGTAAGATTAACCATGAAACCCATTTCTGAGCTAACTGATTTCAGTTATGATTTTCAAGACTTGGATTTTAGTAAAGTGCAATAATCATGTTGAATGTCAATTTTGTTATTTACACACCGAAGCCCTTTTTTACTTGCACATCTCCCAATTAATTTCTATTTTTAGGAATTGAACCATGCCGTTATGATAGAAATTGATATAGAAAAAGAAAATAAAGCAATTGCTCAAGAATACAAAGAATTACTTCGTATAAGCTACCAAACATTAAGTGATGATGATAAAAAACTCATCCGAAAAGCATTTGATGTTTCTGTGGAAGCACACAAAGAACAACGACGAAAATCCGGTGAAGCTTATATTTTCCATCCGATTGCTGTGGCAAAAATTGTCGCTTCTGAAATAGGTTTGGGTGCTACATCCATTGCTGCTGCTTTACTGCACGATGTTGTAGAGGATACGCCAACTACAGTTCAGGATATCGAACGTTTGTTTAATCCCAAAGTGGCTCAAATCGTTGAAGGATTAACAAAAATATCGATGGTGCAAAGAGATTTGAATGTGTCCATGCAAGCGGAGAATTTTCGTAAAATGATATTGACCCTGAATGATGATGTTCGCGTTATCCTCATTAAACTCGCCGATCGGTTGCACAACATGCAAACTATGGATTCAATGCAGGAAGACAAGCAGACAAAAATTGCATCGGAAACCTTATACATTTACGCTCCATTGGCGCATCGACTGGGCTTGTACAACATTAAAACCAAACTGGAAGACTTAGGTTTGAAATATACGGAACCTGCAGTATACAATGAAATTGTCAGCAAAATAAAAGAAACTAAAGAGGAACAGGATGCTTATATAAAAGACATTTCGGATGTATTGAAAAGTTCATTAGACGCTGAAGGAGTTGATTACATTATAAAAGGACGCCCAAAATCGATCTATTCTATTCGTAGAAAGATGCAGGCGCAAAACGTGAGTTTTGATGAAGTATACGATAAATTTGCGTTGCGTATTGTATACAAATCAAATCCACATGAAGAAAAATTTGTTGCGTGGAAAATATATTCAATCGTTACGGATCATTACAGACCAAGTCCAAGCCGATTGCGCGACTGGATTTCATCACCAAAATCAACCGGTTACGAAGCCTTGCACATTACCGTTATGGGACCAAAAGGTCGATGGGTTGAAGTACAGGTTCGAAGCGAACGTATGGATGAAATTGCTGAGAAAGGATATGCCGCACATTACAAATACAAAAACGGAGGTACCGAAGAAAGTGGTTTGGATGTTTGGTTAAATTTATTAAAAGAAGCTCTAGAAAATTCTGAAACAAATGCGGTAGATTTTGTAGAAGATTTCAAAATGAATTTATATTCCAAAGAAATCTTTGTTTTTACGCCAAAAGGAGAAATAAAATCATTGCCTAAAGGCGCCACTTCGCTAGATTTTGCGTTTAGCATTCACTCCGAAATCGGAATTCGAACTAGAGGAACGCGTGTCAATGGAAAATTAGTTCCTTTGAATTTCGTGTTAAAAAGTGGCGATCAAATAGAAATTATTACTTCTCAACATCAAAAACCCACCGTCAACTGGCTGGATTACGTAACGACTTCGAGAGCGAAAACGAAGATAAAAAACGTTCTGAATGAAAATACCAAAAAAATTGGTGAAGAAGGAAAAGAACTGTTGACTCGAAAATTAAAGCATCTAAAAATAACGTTGAGTGAACAAGTGATTAACGAATTAGTCAACTTTTTCAAATTAAAAACAAGCTTAGATTTATTTTACAGAGTGGGAATTGGCGCTATCGAAAACCAGCAACTCAAAGATTACGCTGCGCAAAAGAGCAATACTTTCATTAATTTTTTTAAAAATAAAATGAAACGCTCGCCAAGTACCACTTCTGATGATGACATTCACAAACCAATTATAAGCAGCAGTTATGACATGCTTGTTTTTGGTAAAGAACATGACAAACTCGATTATAAACTATCGCCGTGCTGCAACCCAATTCCGGGTGATGACGTTTTTGGTTTTGTAACTATTAATGAAGGTATAAAAGTGCACAAGAAAGATTGTCCAAACGCCATTGGCATGCAGTCAAATTACGCGTATCGAATCATGTCAGCAAAATGGATTGATTCTTCTCAAGAAGAGTTCAAAGCCATCATAAACATTACCGGTATGGATGTTTTAGGGCTTACCAACCAATTGACAAAAGTGATTTCGAATAACATGCATGTAAATATTCAAAGTATTTCTTTGAGTACCGATGCAGGAATTTTTCATGGTCAGGTAGCCGTGATCGTTCAAAACAATACCATTTTGAAAAAAATGATTAATAATATCAAAAAAATTGACGGAATTGATAAGGTTACCAGAGTTTATAAAACTTAGAAAAGTTTCAAGTTTCTCTGTTTGAAATAGGTTCTCCAACTTGAATCCGAATAAACTTGAAACTAAACAAACCGGAAACTTTAAACTTTAAACTAAAAAATTTATCTTTGCCAGATATGACACTCATTTCCACAGATAACACCAAAAACCAAGAAATTGTAAAAAATGTTTTTACAATGTATCTTGAAAAAAAAGGACATAGAAAGACTCCTGAACGCTATGCTATCCTTCAGGAAATTTACGACAGCGAAGAACATTTTGATGTAGAGAATCTTTACATTAAAATGAAAAACAAAAACTATCGTGTGAGTAGAGCAACTCTTTACAATACTATTGAATTATTATTGGACTGTGCTTTGGTGCGCAAACACCAATTTGGACAAAATCAGGCTCATTACGAAAAATCATATTTTGACAAGCAGCACGATCATATAATAATGACTGATACTGGTGAAGTAATTGAGTTTTGTGATCCTAGAATTCAAAGTATAAAAAAAACAATCGAAGAAATATTCGATATAGAAATCACCAACCACTCGTTGTATCTCTATGGAATCAAAAAACAAAAAAACAACTTGGACGAAAAAGATCGTCTGTAAACATAAAAACTAACTACAAATAACATTCAGAATGACGGTAGATTTATTACTAGGATTACAATGGGGAGATGAAGGAAAAGGAAAAATTGTTGATGTTCTAACTTCAAATTACGATATTATTGCTCGTTTTCAAGGAGGTCCAAACGCAGGACATACTTTAGAATTTGATGGAATAAAACATGTTCTTAGAACTATTCCTTCCGGTATTTTTCATAAAACTGCTATAAACATCATTGGAAACGGAGTTGTAATTGATCCTGTAGTTTTTCAAAAAGAAATCGAAGGTCTTGAGAAATTTAATTTAGACATCAAGAACAAATTAATCATTTCAAGAAAAGCGCATTTAATTTTACCAACACACCGTTTATTAGATGCCGCTTCTGAGGCTTCAAAAGGGAAAGCAAAAATTGGTTCTACTTTAAAAGGAATTGGTCCAACATACATGGACAAAACCGGAAGAAACGGAATCCGTGTGGGTGATATTGAATTAGAAGATTTTGCAGATCGTTACAGAGCTTTGGCTGATAAGCATGAAGCAATGATCAAATTTTACGATGTTGCTATCCAATATAATTTGGAGGAATTGGAAAAAGAATTTTTTGAAGCTATAGAAGAACTAAAAAAATTAGATTTTATCGACAGCGAAGAATATTTACACCAAGCTCAAAAAGCTGGTAAATCAATATTATGTGAAGGCGCGCAAGGTTCATTATTAGACGTTGATTTTGGAACTTATCCATTTGTAACATCCTCTAACACGACTGCTGCTGGTGCTTGTACCGGCTTAGGAATTGCTCCAAATAAAATCAAAGAAGTATACGGAATTTTTAAAGCGTATGTAACACGCGTAGGAAGTGGCCCGTTCCCAACAGAACTTTTTGACGAAGATGGCGCTACAATGGCAAGTGTAGGAAACGAATTTGGATCAGTAACCGGAAGACAAAGACGTTGTGGCTGGTTAGACTTAGTAGCGCTTAAATATGCTGTTCAAGTCAATGGTGTAACGCAATTAATGATGATGAAAGGCGATGTTCTTTCTGGATTTGAAACGTTGAAAGTATGTACCGAATATAATTACAAAGGAGAGAACATTTCTCATTTTCCTTATAATATCGAGCCAGAAAATGTAACTCCAGTTTATCAGGATTTCAAAGGATGGAAACAAGATTTGACAGGCATGACAACTTATGATGAATTGCCTGTAGAGTTGAAAGATTATATTGCATTTATTGAAAAAGAAGTGGAAGTTCCAATCAAAATAGTTTCTGTAGGTCCAGACAGAAAGCAAACTATATTAAAATAAGATTATAAACGCTCTGAAAATTCAGAGCGTTTTTTTTAGTTTAAAACCCAATACAAGCGAATGAAAAATCCAGCTATCAAAATACAAAAAACCGAATTGCTCTCCGACAATTGGTACATCTTAAACAAAGTTACTTTTGATTATCAAAAAAAAGACGACTCTTGGATAACCCAAAAAAGAGAAGTCTATGATAGAGGAAATGGCGCTGCTATTTTGCTTTATAACACAAAACAAAAGACAGTTATTCTAACGAGACAGTTTCGCTTACCAACGTACCTTAACGGAAATGAAACCGGAATGATGATTGAGGTTTGTGCCGGACTTCTGGACCAGGACAATCCCGAGCAATGCATCATTCGCGAAACAGAAGAAGAAACAGGATACCGCATTTCTAAAGTCAAAAAAGTAATGGAAACCTACATGTCTCCCGGTGCCGTTACTGAAATCTTGTATTTATTTGTGGGCGAATACGACGAATCCATGAAAGTAAGTGACGGTGGTGGAGTAGAACATGAAGAAGAAAATATAGATGTGATGGAAATGGCATTTGACAAAGCCTATTCTATGATTGAATCCGGCCAAATGCAGGACGCAAAGACGATTATGTTATTACAATATGCAAAAATTCATAATTTGGTTTAATGAACAATACAACGAAAGGAGTTTTATTTGCCTTATTCGCGACCATGCTTTGGTCAGTAAATATGGTAATTGCCAGTGGCTTAAAAGGTCATATTCCTCCTGTTGGATTGGCTTTTTGGAGATGGACACTTGCTTATATTGTTTTGGCTCCATTTGCCATAAAAAGTACTATTAAAAGTTTCAAAATTGTAAAAAAACATATTTGGTATCTTTGTATTACCGCTGTTTTAGGCATTACAATTTTCAATACGCTAATTTACTTTGCAGGAAAAACAACAAGCGCAGTCAATTTATCATTAATTGCCATTTCAATTCCGTTATTTATTGTGGTACTCTCCAGAATTATTTTTAAAGAGAAAGTGTCCAATATAAAAATAGTGGGAATTGCAACCATAATCACTGGGGTTCTAATACTGATTTCCAAAGGTTCATTGCAAGCAATACTCCACATCAACTTCACCATTGGGGATTTATTGATGCTTGTGGCTTGCTTTTTTTTTGCCTACTACACGATATTAGTCCGACAAAAACCAGAGGAATTAACGACTAAAGTATTTTTGTTTAGTGTATTTTTTATTGGTACGATTGTGCTGCTCCCTTTTTATATGTATGAACACATCTATTATCAAAAAGTAATTTTCGACACTAAAACTGTATTGGTAACTGCTTATGTAGGTATCTGCGCTTCACTAATTTCTTATTATTTATGGAACGAAGCCATTCGATTAATTGGAACATCAAAAACAGCTTTAATTTACTATTTGATTCCGGTATTTAGCGGGATCTTGGCGTATTTTTTTTTAAATCAAGCGATTTTACCGACGCAAATTATCAGTATGGCAATCATTATTTCAGGGTTATTTATTTCCAATAAGAAGTAATGATTCACTCTTTTTTATTACTGAACTAATTTCTGATTTCAACAATGTCATTTGCACTTTAAGAGTATTACAAAATTGAAAATTTAATTTTTTAAAATTATTAGTCATTACTTATTTAGCAAATCAAAAGTAATTCCAACAGTGAGATTAATTTCTGAAAAGAATTGTTGAAGAAGTTATTGATGCCATTAAAAAACTGCACTGTTTTACTTTAGTTGCTACTTGTTCCTAAATGCATAAAAATAGCAGAATGAAAAATAAATTCATTCTGCTTTTCTATTCACAAAGTGTTCTAAGAATTTACTATTTATTAGGTTGTGGTGTCATTCTTAAATACGGTTTTACCCTATCGTAGCCTTTTGGAAATTTAGCGGCAATATCTTCATCTTTTATCGAGGTCGAGATCACTACCGCATCTCCATCTTTCCAGTTTGCGGGTGTGGCTACGCTGTATTTAGCTGTCAATTGCAAACTGTCAATTACACGCAATAGTTCGTCAAAATTTCTACCGGTTGATGCAGGATACGTCAATGTTAATTTTATTTTTTTATCTGGTGCAACAATAAAAACAGAACGAACGGTGAGACTCTCATTTGCATTAGGATGAATCATATCATACAATTCAGCGATATGCTTGTCTTCATCAGCAATTATCGGGAAATTTACAGTTGTATTTTGAGTTTCATTGATGTCTTTTATCCACTCCATGTGGGAATCTACACCATCAACGCTCAAAGCGATTACTTTTACATTTCTTTTTTCAAATTCAGGATAATAATTCGCAACAGTTCCTAACTCAGTAGTACAAACTGGTGTAAAATCAGCCGGATGGGAGAATAGAATTCCCCAAGCATCTCCTAACCATTCATGAAAATTTATTTTTCCTTGTGACGTTTCTGCTTCAAAATCAGGAGCAATATCGCCTAATCGTAATGTTGCCATAGTAATTTAATTTATTGATTAGTAACACTGTAAGATATTGAAATAAAAGCAATAAAGGAGAAAATCAATCTTAAAATTGTACTAATTTTTATGAAAATCAGAAAGTAACACTTCCAAAATAACACTATTAGCAGACCAAACGCCATAGCCCTGATCGAAGCGGCATCCTTTTATTTTTTTCTTTAAAAAACAAAAGATTCAGTGCAGAGCAGGAGAAAGCTCCTGAAAAAAAATCCTATTTTTTCTTTAAATTAGGTAAAAAGAGCGCTATAATTCCTATCAAAGGCAGATAGGCACAAAGATAATACACGTAAGTTATGCTGGTATGATCCGCAAGATTTCCCAATAAAGCGGAACCCAAACCGCCCATTCCGAAGGCAAAACCATAGAAAAGACCAGAAACCATTCCGAGTTTTTTAGGCAATAATTCTTGTGCATAAACCAAGATCGCGGGAAATGCAGAGGAGATTATGATTCCAATTAAGATCGATAAAACGCCTGTCCAAAACAGATCAACGTAGGGCAACAATAAAGTAAAAGGTGCGGCTCCCAAAACCGAAAACCAAATCACATATTTCCTTCCAAATTTATCGCCTATTGGTCCTCCGATCAAAGTTCCAATGGCACAAGACGCCAAGAATAAAACCAAATGAAATTGTGCTTCCTGTACCGATAATCCAAATTTTTCAATTAAGTAAAACGTAAAATAACTGGACATACTTGCCATGTAAAAGAATTTTGAAAATATCAAAACCAACAAAATTGCCACTGAAATAATAATGGTTTTTTGGGACAAATTAGGCAAATCGATTACGGCTTTTTTTGCACTTCTTAAACTCAAATGATTTTGATACCAAAGTGCAATTCTACTCAAAACAATCAATCCAATAATGGCTACCACCACAAACCAAATGATATAATATTGTGAATTTGGTACAACAATCAAGGCTACTAACAAAGGTCCGATTGCAGTTCCGGCATTCCCTCCCAGCTGGAAAATGGATTGTGCCAAACCACGCTTTCCACCAGATGCCAAAAAGGAGATTCGGGACGCTTCAGGATGAAAAATGGAAGAACCTATCCCAACTAAAATAACCGAAACTATGATCATTGAAAAACTGGAAGCATACGATAAACATACAATTCCGGATAAAGTAAAGAGCATTCCGAAAATTTGAGAAAAAGGCTTTGGTCTTTTATCTGTATACAAACCTACTAAAGGCTGCAATATAGAAGCTGCCAACTGATACGCCAGGGTGATTAATCCGATTTGTGTGAATGTTAAATTGAAATTTTCTTTTAAAATAGGATACGCAGCCGGTATAACCGACTGTAATAAATCATTTAATAAATGGGCGAATGCAATGGAAAATAATATAGAGTAAACAGTTTGCTGAGCAACCGGACTTGTATCATTTTTTGACACAGTATTAAGAGATGAATTCATATTTCTAAAAAACTATATTACTAATTATTGGTTCAAATTGTTTCTAAAAAGTTTAAATATATTGAACAACAAAATACCAAAATAATAAGGTGATAAACGATAATGGGATTCCAAAACCAATCATCATACTGCATAAACGGGGCTTTAAACCGTGAGTAGAAGCTAAAATACAAGCAGTAATCATGGGTGCCATCGCTGACTCCAATATCGCAACTTGAATGATTTTAGAATGTTGTTGCAAAATTACGACATACAACACGTAAATGAGAGCTGGAGTCAATATTAATTTATACAAAAGTCCCAATCCTAAAAACTTCCAATGCTGACTTTTCCGGTCAAAACGCAGTTGCAAACCAACAGAGAGCAATGCCAAAGGTGTCACGCCACTTCCCAGTTTTTGCAATAAAATCTGAACATATTCATGAAAATCGAAATTGAAAACATTCATCAAACAGGCAATCAAAAAAGTTATAAATGGAGGGAATAACAGAATCTTCTTGGCAATCTGAAAACCATTTGGATTGCCACTGGAATATAAAGTTGCTACTAGTATTCCTAATGTGGAAAGTACCACAAAAGAACCCGGTTGATCGACTAGAATAGCCGTTTTCAAACCTTCTTCTCCGTACAATGCTTCAATTATTGGAAAACCTAAAAAGGAAGTATTACCCAAACCTGCTGTTAAAATTAAACAACCGATAAGTTTTTTAGACCATCCAAATTTGCTGCCTAAGAAACTAAAAAATATATAAGATACTGCAAATCCAATCCAAGCAACTCCAATTGGATATAACAATTCAGTAGTCCATTTTATTTTTGGAATATAATACAGGGCGAGAGCAGGAAGACAGATGTAAATAACAATCTTGTTTAACAACTTATAAATACTTACAGGAAACCCTTTTATATTTTGGAATACAATTCCAAGGAATAGGAAAACAAAGATTAAGATGAAGTTGGTCATAATACAACAAAGATATTGACTAATAAGAAATAAAATGAATTCAAAAAAATAAAATTTGTGATATATCCTCCGCAAAAGAGGAGCGATCAAAATGAAATGACATTTTAAGAGAATGACCGTCTATTCAAGATAGTTTTTATTATTTTTACTATTCTAAAAAATTATTTTGCCAAATAAAAAACAAACTCCAAGCGCATTGAATGAAAAACCCGGAATTTCTGCTCCAGAAATTATCAGCGCTGTTGCTGTTGGGCATATTCAGCAATTTAGAAAAATACAACCTTCGGCAAAAGAACTTTTTAAAGGAATTTTAGACGAAAATATTACTGCGCTTAGCCGTGCGATTACTTTAGTTGAAAGTACAAATGTCAATCATTTGGCTAAAGCCAATGAAGTAATAAATGCCTGTTTGCCTTATGCTAAAAAATCTGTCAGGATAGGAATTACAGGTGTCCCAGGCGTTGGAAAAAGTACCTTTATAGAAGCTTTTGGAAAATACTTGACTAGTTTAGGAAAAAAAGTAGCCGTACTTGCCGTTGATCCTAGCAGCACGATTTCACATGGAAGTATTTTGGGTGACAAAACCCGAATGGAAGAATTGGTGAAAGATAAAAATGCTTTTATACGACCATCTGCTTCGGGGGAAACATTAGGTGGTGTTGCTCGAAAAACCCGTGAAACCATTACGCTTTGTGAGGCCGCCGGTTTTGACACCATAATCATAGAAACCGTTGGTGTAGGTCAAAGTGAAACCGCAGTTCACAGCATGGTTGATTTTTTTCTTTTATTAAAAATTTCTGGTGCCGGCGATGAATTGCAAGGCATTAAACGCGGCATCATGGAAATGGCTGATGCTATTGTCATCAACAAAGCGGATGGTGACAATATCAAAAGAGCGCATCTTGCCAAACTGGAATTTAATAGAGCTCTGCATCTTTTTCCTGCTAAAAAATCAGGTTGGACTCCTACAACTGCTGCCTGTAGCGCCATAACTCATGAAGGAATACCTGAAGTTTGGGAAACCATTCAAAAATTTCTGGAACTGACAAAAGGCAATAATTATTTCTTTGAAAAGCGAAAAGAACAAAACCAATATTGGATGTTGGAGACCATTAACGAGCAATTGAAAACCAATTTTTACAATAACCCGGAAATTCAAAAATCATTGGATTCAACTAAAAAAGCGGTACAAAATGATGAAATTTCACCCTTTGTAGCCGCTCAAAAATTATTGGAAAAGTATTTTAAAAAAGACTAAGATATTATTTTACGATCTTTTGTTCTAAATAGGTTTTGTAACCATATTTTATCATCATTAAGCCTAAGGCAATTTTACCAAATTTACCAATAACATAACCCGCAGCATGTCCATAATTATAGGCATTACTAGAGTTTTCATTTGAACGAATTTCAAAAGGAAAAAAATTAAAAACGCCTTTAATTACGAGCAATGTCCCAAAAATAAACATGGAATACACAAATACATTTTTCATGTAAATATAAATTAAGTAAAACAAGAAATCAACTATTCTTCGTAAAGTTTGATTTCTCGGTCATAAAACTTATTGGCAAGAACGATTAATCCTTCCATTTCTGCATTTAATTCTGCTTCGTCAAGGTCTTCAGCTTCTTCCATAAACTCTACCTCATCATCCTTGAGATTAATGATAAATCTTGGGTAATCAAGGTGTATGATGAAAATATCTTCGGGAAAATCAGTGTTATCGCCCAGTAAAAATTTTGGTAATTCCATTTTAGTATTGTTTTGTTGATTTGATATTGAGTTATTTTAATTTTGAAAAAAACCTATTTGTCCGAAAGAATTATGGGTGTGTTTCGGCTGCCATTCATAAAAATAATCTTGGTATTAGTTGACGCTGCAAGTTCTTTCTGAGCTTTTATTTGCTCGTACTGTAATTGCTTATCTGTTAATCCTGTTGAAATGATACGTTGATAATCAGCAATACCTTGCGCTTCTACTCGCTTACGCTCTGCTTCTTGTTTTTCTTTTTGAAGCACAAATGTCATTTTTTGGGCATCTTGCTCGGCATTAATTTTACTTTCGATAGAAGCTTTTACCGATGCTGGAAGGTTTATATTGCGTATCAATAATTGCTCTAAAATCAAACCTCTTGATTTAAAATCGGCTTCAATTGTTTTAAATATACGCTGCTGAAATTCATTCCTTTTAGTAGAATACAAAGCTACGGCATCATAATAAACTGCATTGTCACGAATACGAGTTCGGGTAACAGGACGAACAATTTTATCACTGTAGTTCACGCCAATTTCTTTTAGAATTTTTGGAGTAGCTTCTGGCGATACTCTAAACAAAACGGTCAGATCGATAACGACTTCAAGTCCATCATTTGACAACACACGAATGGCATCATCACCAGATTGAGCGCCTTCGTTATGAACCGCAGACATGGTGTAATTTTGGGTTTGAATATCAAATTCTGTCACATCCATGAGCGGATTTATCAAACTCAATCCACTTTGTAAAATGTCGGTTTGAACGCTACCATAAAGGGACTTTACTCCTACTTTTCCAGCGTCAATTTGTTTGAACATAGATGAGAAAATTCCTAAAACAACCACAAGTACTCCAATGATTTTAAGACTGCCTGAGAACTTAGAGAAAGAATTTAGATTGCTTTTTAAGATGAAACTTAAAATTAAAAATAGTATTCCTAGAATAATTAATAGTAACATATTTTTATTGGTTTGGTTAATATTCTTGTTTTACGAAAATTCGGATGAGAAGTTACAGCGTACGAAAAATTTTATTCTTTATGATTTTGTATAACTAACTTTCTTGTCAATCTCGCAAAGCGAATATACAAAAATAAAGCGGCAGCGGTTAATCCTGCCAGAAGTCCGATCCAGATTCCAACGGCTTTGAGTTCCGTATATTTTCCTAAATAATAGGAAATAGGAAAACCAATAACCCAATAGGCCACAAAGGTTATGTACATAGGGATTTTTACATCTTGCAAACCACGTAAAGCTCCCAAAACAACGACTTGAATTCCATCCGATATTTGGAAGATAGCCGCAATCAATAGCAATTTTGACGTGATTATGATGATTTCTTCATTATCCAGCATTTGAGCTGAATCATTCATATTTAAGAATAAATGCGGTAAAAAATTATGAAATACCACAAATATTATCGCAAAGAAAGTTTCAAGTATAATCGCCAATAGAAAAATAGATCTTGCCACAACAATCAAATTTTTATAATCGTTCATTCCTTTGGTATGACTCACTCGGATCATTGCAGTAACACTTAATCCCATAGCTACCATAAAGGTGGAGGAAGCTAAAATAAGTGCAATCTGATTGGCAGCCTGGCTATTTTTACCCAAAGAACCAGAAAGCCAAATCGCAGCGGTAAATAAGGTTACTTCAAACAACATTTGCATTGCTGACGGCAAACCAAGATTAATGATTTTTTTCAAAATTGATTTTCGGATTTCTTTAAAACTAAAGTTTTTAAAATATTTTTTCAAAGCTGAGTTTCGTTTCATCAGGTAATGCATAAAAACTACCATCATTATTCTGGACAAAACAGTTCCTAACGCTGCTCCCAGAATTCCTAATTTTGGAAAAATCCAAATCCCATAAATCAGTACGTAATTAAAGAAGATATGTACCACGTTTGCCATCAAAATAGCATACATCGAATATTTTGTTTTGGTTAAACCATCTGCAAATTGTTTATATCCCTGATAGATAATCACCGGAATCAAAGAAAACGCCACCCAATCAATATATGGAGCGGCCATTTCAGCGACTTCTTTGGGTTGGTGCATCAAATACATAATCTGTTTTGAAAGCACCGTCAAAATAAACAATGCCACGCCTAAAACCGTACATAAAAGCAGTCCGTGATGAAAAGTGGTACGGATTTTTTCATTGTTTTTTTCAGCATCAGCCTCAGCAACTAACGGAGTAATTGCGGTAGAAAACCCTATCCCTAAGGACAAAGCAATAAAAATGAAGCTATTACCAAGTGAAACGGCCGCCAACTCCGTAGACCCCAATTTTCCTACCATGAAATTATCAACAATACCTATTAACGTATGCCCTAACATTCCCAAAATTACAGGATAAGCCAATGTTATATTATAAGAAAACTCTTTGAAGTATTTAGATAAATTCACTTTTTGTCTTTTTTTGGACAAAGATAATTAGAAGCTTTGAATTGTGTTGATACAATTGCATTTTAAACAGCTGTTTTTTTAATTTTCAGTCAATATAACAAGGAATTCTATAACAAATCGACATAATTATATAACTTTTTAAAAACTACGAAACTTACTTTTGCACTGTTGTTTTACGATAAACAAAACCCATCAAAACAACTAAAATATTAAAAAATACAATTATGAAAATCGCAGGAAAAATTAAATTCGCATTAGCACTTACTATCTCAATGATGTTTGCTTACAATGTGGAAGCTCAGGAAACAAACAAAGCAACAAATTACGACCAAGGATTCCGTTTAGGATTTGGTGCAAATGCAGGATATTCAGTTAATGATCCATACAAATTGGTACTAGGAGCTGATGTTAGAGGTCAATATGATTTATCAGAAAGATACTCTTTAACGTTGACTACAGGTTACACTAATTTATTTGTAAGCAAAGCTGATGGGTTTCCTGGCCTAACAGAAGGAAAAGATTTAGGTATCATCCCAGCAAAAGCGGGTTTTAAAGCTTTTATTTGGGAAGACCAATTTTACGTTATGGGAGAAGCTGGTGCAGCATTTGCAGCAAGTAATGTAGACAATACCAGAGACAAAACTTCTTTATTGTTATCTCCAAGTATAGGTTATGCTTCTAAATACATAGATATTTCTTTGAACTATACACATTACAATCATTTTGATCGTTTAAACAGTAACGGTTCTCTTGGTAGAGGAGTTGGACAAGTAGGTATTCGTTTAGCTTATGGTTTCAAACTATAAACGCACAAATAATGTTATAAAAAAATGCGCTGAAATTCAGCGCATTTTTTTTGGTCTATTCTTTTTTCAACAGGTCTTTATACATTTCAAAATTAGCTTTTACCTTTTCGTCTAATTTCGGTTCTTTGATGTCACTATATTTTTGCATTTCTTCCCAGATAATTTTGGCCACAACATAACGCGCCATTTCCTTATCGTCTGCAGGAATAATATACCATGGCGCATTTTCGGTAGCCGTTTTATTAATCGTTTCCTCATAATACTGCATGTACTCATCCCAATGTTCGCGTTCTTTCAAATCTCCGGGTGAAAATTTCCAATGGTGCTCCACTTCTTCCAATCTTCGCAGCAAGCGTTTGCGTTGCTCTTCTTTACTCAAATGAAAATAAAATTTCAAAACAATAGTTCCGTTTTGCGTGATGTGCTTTTCAAAATTATTGATCTGCTCTAAACGGTTTTGCCAAAACTGTGACGTAATGTCTTGTACCTTTTCAATTCCTGGCAAATTTTCATTCAAAATATATTCCGGATGCACGCGGGTGTACAAAACATTCTCATAATGCGTTCTGTTAAATACTGCAAATTTTCCTTTTTCTGGCAAAGCCAAATAATGTCGCCACAAATAATCGTGTTCCAATTCCGTTGAATTGGGAGTTTTAAAACTGTGCACCTCTACACCGCGCGGATTAAATTCCTTAAAAACTTCCCGAATTAGACTATCCTTGCCCGAAGTATCCATCCCTTGCAAACAAATTAAAACCCCGTATCGATTGTGCGCGTACATCACATCCTGCAACTCGCTCAATTTCGCCTGAACTTTATCCAGTTTTTCCTCTTTGGCATCATCACTGGCTCCATTGAACAAATTAGTAGGGATTTTGGCTAATTCAATTTTGCCAATCACTTTAAAATCATTGGGATTTATAGACTTCATAACAAATAATTTATCTTTGTAAACTCAAATATAACAAATTATAAAGATTAATCCTGATGAATTTCAGGAGCATTTTCCAGCTATTCGTTGCAATCTTTCTAGTCCTGAACTTGTTTCAGGATCCTGAAACAAGTTCAGGACTAGAAAGGATTTTCACTATTATCTGGGCTAGGCAATGCTTTTCAAAACACATATTATGGAAAAATTCACACTCGAATTACTGTTTCAAATCATCGGCATTGGTTCCGCATCCGGACTAATTTACAAAAACAATTCGCTATTAATTATAGGTGACAACAGCGGTTTTCTTTACGAATACCACCTAGATTCGCAGGATTTAAAGCGCCATCCGCTACTGGAAAATCCCATTGAAAACACGCTAAAAAAAGACAAAGCTGATTTTGAAGCCCTAACCGATTTTGGAGATAGTCTGTATGTTTTTGGTTCTGGTTCTACCCAAAAAAGAAACAAAATGTTACAAGTCAACTCCAGCACTAAAAAGGTGATTGCTAAAAATGACCTCGCCGGTTTGTATGCCGTAATGCAAAATTTTGGAGAAATTAAACCTGAAGATTTCAACATCGAAGGCGCCATCTACAATGGCGAAAGTTGGTTTTTATTGAATCGTGGCAACGGAGGATCTCATAAAAATGTCCTTTTCACCATCAAAGGAAAAAACCTTGCCAACGACTTCACTATTCTTTCGAACACCTACATACTTCCTAAAATAAAAGGAGTACGCAGTAGTTTTACCGACGGAATTTTAGTCGATGACAGTATTTATTTTTTGGCGACAGCCGAAGACACCGAATCTACGTATGATGATGGCGAAGTTCTAGGAAGTCTGATTGGGAGCATTAACCTGAAAACCATGAAAATCGATTTCACTAAAAAAATTAGCAGCACCCATAAATTCGAAGGATTGACTTTATACGCCAATTCAAAAGAGAAAATCGAGTTCTTGCTTTGTGAAGACAAAGATTCCGAGGTTTTAGAAACGGATATTTACAAACTGACTTTGGACAAAAAATGATGTTTCTTTCGACCTAAATAACATAACGTTAAATTTAGATTAAATAGAAAACCAAAATAGATTTAAAATGTAAAACGTATTACTTTTACAGTAAACTCAGCCTTGTAAAGGCATTAAATAATTAAAAAAATGACAGACTTAAAAAATAAAAATGCCCTAATTACCGGCGCTGGAAAAGGAATTGGAAAAGCGATTGCTTTGGCATTAGCCAAAGAAGGCGTAAATGTAATTTTGATTGCCAGAACACAGGAAGAAATAGACAGTGTTGCGGCAAAAGCACGTTCGTTGAGAGTAAAAGCACTGGCAATAACCGCTGATGTTGCTGATATCATCTCGGTTAATACCGCCGTTGAAAAAGCATTGGCTGAATTTGGAACCATTGATATTTTAATCAACAATGCCGGAATAGCCGCTTTTGGAAAATTCCTAGAATTAGAACCCACAGATTGGGAACGTATTATACAGGTAAACTTAATGGGAACTTATTATGTGACTCGCGCCGTTTTGCCCAATATGATTGAAAGACAAACGGGTGATATCATCAATATTTCTTCAACATCAGGATTAAGCGGAAATGCATTAACAAGCGCTTATAGTGCTTCTAAATTTGCAGTTTTAGGATTAACCGATTCTTTGATGCAGGAAGTGCGTAAGCATAATATTCGGGTAACGGCGTTAACACCAAGTACGGTTGCCACTGATATGGCCAAAGAATTAAAATTGACTGATGGAAATCCTGATACAGTTATGCAAGCTGAAGATATGGCCGAATTAATCATCGCGCAACTCAAATTAAACCGACGCGTATTTGTCAAAAATAGCAGTATTTGGTCTACGAATCCATAATGCCATTTAAATAAAGAAAATGACAAAACAAATTGTCTAAAAAAAATCTGCAAAAATCTACAAAATCTGCGTGCTGAAAATTTTTCACGCAGATTTTGCACATTCAGCAGATTTTATATCTTACAATACCTACTTCGAATTTCTTTAACCAAGCATTTGAAAAGAGTTAAATACAGTTTGTATTAATTCCTTTTAATTAAAAAAGAAAAAATTATTGACTAAATTCGTATTAAAACCGATTCTTTGTGGTGAAAAAAAATAACCTTTTTAAACCACAATATTCACGAACTCCATTCGTACGCTTCCGTCTTCATCAATTTTTGTCAATTTAATGTCGTGCAACGTATTGACTAATTCTGGATTCCAAGGCGTTTTTACTTTGACATAGTTTTCGGTAAACCCGTGAATGTAGCCTTCTTTATTTTCACTTTCGAATAAAACAGTTCTATTACTACCCAATTGGCTTTCGTAAAAAGCGCGACGTTTTTTAACGGATAATCCACGTAACATTTTACTTCGTTTGGCACGAACATTAGCAGGAACGACACCTTCCATTGTAACTGCTTCCGTATTATCACGTTCCGAATACGTGAAAACATGTAAATACGAAATATTCATTTCATTCAAGAAATGATAGGTTTCCAGGAAATGTTCATCTGTTTCGCCAGGAAAACCAACAATTACATCCACACCAATGCAGGCATGTGGCATGACTTCCCGAATTTTATTAACTCTTTCTGTATATATTTCACGCTGGTATCGGCGTTTCATTAATTTCAAAATATCGTTACTTCCAGATTGCAACGGAATGTGAAAATGCGGTACAAAAGTCCTGCTTTTCGATACAAATTCTATCGTTTCATTTTTCAATAAATTTGGTTCAATAGATGAAATTCGCAATCTTTCAATACCTTCTATTTTGTCTAATTCCTGAACTAATTCCAGAAAAGTATGTTCGTGTTTTTTATTTCCGAATTCCCCTTTTCCGTAATCGCCAATATTTACTCCGGTAAGAACAATTTCTTTTATGTTTTGCTCTGAAATATCCTTTGCATTTTTCAATACATTTTCCAGTTCATCACTTCTCGAAATTCCTCTTGCTAAAGGAATCGTGCAATAGGTACATTTGTAATCACAACCATCCTGAACTTTCAAGAAAGCGCGGGTTCTGTCCCCTATCGAATAACTTCCCACGTAAAAATCCGCTTCGGAAATTTCACAGGAATGTACTTCACCAAAATCATTTTTAGACAAATCATCGATATAATCTGCCAATTTAAATTTTTCAGTTGCACCAAGAACTAAATCTACTCCATCTACACTCGCTAATTCTTCTGGCTTCAATTGCGCATAACAACCCACCGCCGCGACAAATGCTTTGTCATTCAATTTCATTGCTTTTCGAACCACTTGCTTGAACTGCTTGTCTGCATTTTCAGTAACGGAACACGTATTAATCACATACATATCAGCTACTTCCTCAAAATCTACCCGATCAAAACCTTCGTCTTGAAGATTACGGGCAATCGTCGAAGTCTCCGAAAAATTCAGTTTACAACCCAGCGTATAAAAAGCAACTTTTTTTCTATTTTCCATAAAATAACTCAATTAATGAAATCGTTGTCAAAAAATTGAGTGCGCAAATTTACGAACAATATTCTGGAAAATGAAATCAATAATTTTCTATATAGTAGTATCTTGTGAGCAAATAATTAGGCTTTAAAAAATGAAAAAAATAATTACAATTACATTTCTTATGATTGCGTTACAAATAAATGCTCAAAACGCAATAGAATGGGATGGAAAATATCAAATCCAACTTTCCGATTTTAAATCAAAAGCAACTCAAATTGGCAATGTGAGTAGTAATAGCATACAAACTGCTTCTGGACTAAATTTTAGCATACAAATGAGTAATGTTGAATTTATGTTTACCAAAAACTTCAATTCCAAAGTAAGTTCTACATTCAAACGAGAATCGGCTTCCATAATAGCAACTGATACTATTACAGGTGAACATATGGTGAAATTTGCTCAATATGAATTTGATTTATCAGAACTTTATGCTCGAAAACTTAGAAAAGACTTATACGTTAACAAAGGCACTTTTTCAGATATTAGTTTTCTTCAACCGCTTTATGATGCTATCCAAAAAGAATATGTAGAAGAACACGGAGAAGCCTCTAAAAAAACTAATCTGGGACAAAAAAAGGATATATTAATAAAACTTAACGATGATGTTTTAATAAGAATTCAAGAACTTTCTGATTTCTGTAAAACTTGTAAATCACCTAAAAAGAAATCTTAATTCAAAATAAATCGTCTCACAACCTCAGCAACGCCATGATCATTATTTGATGCAACAACAACATCGCCTTTATCTCTCAATTCAGGATCAACATTGTCTACCCAAACGCCCAATCCGGCATATTCAATCATGGTTAAATCATTTCCTGCGTTTCCAACGGCGATAATTTCACATTGAAGGATATTTAGTTTTTCCGCCAAAAATTTAATACTGGCTCCCTTATCGATTCCATTTTGAGCTACTTCAAGAAAGAAAGGTTTTGACATGCTGACACTAAGATGTGGCATCGCTGCTTTCAAATCTTTCTCTACTTCTTTTAAATAACTTGGCTCTTCTAATAAGATACATTTTACAGCTGAAGATTGAACCTCCTCTTTAAAACTTACCACTTTATTATGCGCTAAACCGGTGATGTTTTTTTCGATTTCGATATATTCAGAATCTGTTTCACTTACAATTTTACCATCAACATAAGTAATAATATGAGTATTACTTTTTAAACTGTAATCGTACAATTCATGGATTTGCTCTTGGGATAATGTTTGTTCAAAAATGACCTTATCTTCCTTCAAATCTGTAATCACAGCTCCATTATACGATATCATGAACGAATTATCCAATTGCAGTTCTTTGGCATACGCTGTCATTGCTGGGGTTGGTCTACCAGATGCCAGAACAATATGAACACCTAATTCTTTTGCCTTAAACAACATTTCTTTATTCTCGTTTGAAATGGTATGGTCATCAGTCAACAAAGTGTCGTCCATGTCCAAAACCAACATTTTATATTTCATTTTAATTTTTGTTGCGAATGTTTTAAATACTCATTCTAAATTCTTCGATAACTGGATTTACTTTTGAAAACTCAGTTTCCTGAACGAACAATTCTACCGCTAAATCCGAATTCCCAAAACCTCCCAATCGAGCTGATTGTATATTGTTTTTCACAACAACATTTACACCAATCGCTTCGATTTTTTCTTGTAAAGCCATTGCTAGAATTTCACTTCCCGAAAACACTTTCATTAATCCCATCTTGTTATTTATTTATTATTATTTGTTACCGTTTTCTTCATTGCCTTCTTGTTCTTCGAACTCATCTCCAGCTTCAGGTTCGAAATCTTCCTCCTCCTCTAAATCCTCGTCTTCAACTCCATCAAAATCAAATTCAAAGGGCTCTACTAACATTTTTTCAGCGAGGACTTCGATTCGTTCTGTAAATTGTTCCGAGAAAATTATACGTTGGGTTCTGACGATACTATTTGAAATACGCATGATTTTTGTTTCATGACGCAATTTCAAAATTGGGTCTGCATCATCCAAAATAAACATTTTTAATCGGTTTACATTAAATCCAGCCGTGGTAAACATTTCGCTTAATTTATTTGGAGTTCCAATCAATACGTCAATTCCGCTGGAAATATAATTTTTATCGTATTCCATATCTCCTTTATCATGAACACCATAGACTTCTAAATTAGAATTCTTTCCGTATTTTTCAAAAAGTGATTCCATTTCCAACACTTTGGCTTTGTCTTCAACAATAATTAAAGCTCTTGGTGATTCTTCGTTTGCACCTGCCAACCTCTGAATTACATTCAACACAATAGTTGTTGATTTCCCGCTTCCTTTTGGTGCAATAATAATGCAATCCGAACCACTTTTCAGTGTCGAAAATGTTTCTTTTTGCATCGCATTAGCCTCGGTCAAACCGTTTTCAATTAAGGATTGCTGTAAATCTTCGTTTATTTTTTTTAGTTTCATTTCTTGTGATTGAAAGATTAAAAATTGAAAAATTAAAAGATTAAACCTGGTGCTGAATCTTTAAATCATTACATTTTTAAAATCATTAAATTAATTTTATTTTGACGCAAATAGTTTCACATCATTCTCGGAAATTTCGCTTCCACCGAGGATAATCAAGCGCTCCACTACATTTCGTAATTCACGGATGTTTCCAGTCCAATCGTATTCCTTCAATAAATTAATCGCTGCTTTAGAGAATTTTTTCACTGTATTCCCTTGCTCTGAAGCAATTTTATCAGAAAAATGCGAAATCAACATCGGGATATCATCGCGTCTTTCATTCAAAGCAGGAACTTTTATTAAAATAACGGCCAAACGATGGTATAAATCCTCACGGAAACGACCTTCGGCAATTTCTTTATTCAAATCTTTATTAGTTGCTGCAACCACACGAACATCTACTTTAATATCCTTATCCGCTCCTACTCTTGTAATCATACTTTCTTGTAAAGCACGCAACACTTTGGCTTGCGCCGAAAGACTCATATCGCCGATTTCATCCAAGAAAATAGTTCCTTTATCAGCGGCTTCAAATTTCCCTGCGCGGTCTCTCACTGCTGATGTAAACGCTCCTTTTACGTGACCGAATAATTCGCTTTCTATTAGTTCTGATGGAATAGCAGCGCAATTTACTTCGATTAAAGGAAAATTAGCTCGTTCACTTTTTTCGTGTAATTGATGTGCTACGAGCTCTTTTCCAGTTCCGTTTGGTCCCGTGATTAAAACCCTGGCTTCGGTTTGTGCTACTTTTTCAATCATCACTTTTATGTGATTAATAGCTTCGCTTTCGCCAATCATTTCGTAGTTCTTGCTGACTTTTTTCTTTAAAATTTTATTCTCTACTACGAGCTGTTTTTTATCCAAAGCATTTCGAACCGTATTCAACAACCGGTTTAAATCAGGTGGTTTCGAGATGTAATCAAATGCACCCAACCGCATTGTGTTGATGGCGGTTTCCATATCGCCATGACCGGAAATCATCACCATGGGAATTTCAGGTTTGATTTTTTTGACCGCTTCCAAAACTTCAACGCCATCCATTTTTGGCATTTTGATGTCGCATAAAACCAAGTCGTAATCGTTATTTTTTATTTTTTCAAAACCTGCAACCCCATCTTCGGCTTCTTCAACTTGATAGGTTTCGTTCTCTTCAGAAAGTATTTTTGTAAGTACTCTTCGAATTGCGGCTTCGTCTTCTATGATTAGTATTTTTGACATATTTGTATTTTTGTTTTGCCACGAAGGCACAAAATTTCATTTCTAATTAACAGACAACGTTTTTGAAAACTGATGCCCTAGCCCCGATTGAAGTGGAAATCCTTTTTATTTTTTCTTTAAAAATAAAAAGATTACAACGGAAAGCGGGAGATAGCTCCATAAATTAATTAAGTTTTAACAAAGCTGAATTAACCTTCTATTAGTATTTCAACCAGCGGTACATTTCACTCCAAGTTGGTTTTTTGCCATACATCAGTATTCCTATTCGGTATATTTTTGCGGCAAACCAAACTACAAAAAAGAAGCTTCCGAATAATAACGTTACTGATATTATGATTTGCCACAAAGGTACGCCAAACGGAATTCGCATCAGCATCACGATTGGCGAGGTGAGCGGAATCATTGAAAAAACAACTGCAATTGTCCCGTGCGGATCATTTATTACAGTGAAAAATCCGACATAAACACTTAACATTAACGGCATGATAATAGGTAACAAAAATTGTTGTGAATCCGTTTGATTATCAACTGCAGCGCCAATTGCCGCATAAAATGAGCTGTATAGAAAATAACCGCCAATGAAATAAACCACAAAGCCACCTAAAATACTGGCAATGGGTAAATTCCATAATTCTTTAATATACATTTGGGCAGTTCCAGTCATTTCCTGCTGCGCGGTTTGCATCATTTCCGGAGAAATTCTGGCTGTAGGACCTACATTTACTCCCAAAAATACCGAGGCAGCAAACAGTAATGACATTCCGATTATTGCCCAAATAAAGAATTGCAGCAATCCGGCTAATGAAGTTCCTATTATTTTTCCCATCATCAATTGAAATGGTTTAACCGATGAGATTATAATTTCTACTATTCGGCTGGTTTTTTCCTCGATGACGCTCCTCATCACCATGTTTCCGTAGATGATTATGAACATCATAATAAGATATCCAAATGCGCCGCCAATCCCGATTTTGATTTCATTAAGTCCTTTCACGCTTTCTTCACCAGATGCTTTTGTCAAGCTAATATTCACTTTAGATTGCGCATTTTTAATTGCCAGTGTATCTAAATGCGCTTTTTCTAAATTGTTTTTGGTCAGCTTATTTGCAATTACATCTTGAACATTTTCAATGAATGAAATACTTGGACTGCTGTTTGAAATAAACTGGATTTTATTTTCGAAATCCTTGGCATTATTCGCTTTAGGGATATACAACAATCCTTCATAGCTTTCATTAGAAATACTGTCTTTAAGAAATTTCAAGTCAATTACAGTCAGATCAAGGTATTTGTACGCTTTGTTTTTATTGTTTTGCGAAGTAAATTCCTTTACAAACATACCCGATTCATCATGAATAGCGATTCGTTTGGTATCGGCTTTCATGGAACTTAAATAGGCCACAAAAACGGCTATTCCCACAAATAGTAACGGACTTAAAAAAGTCATAACAATAAAAGATTTATTACGCACTTTGGCAATAAACTCTCTTCTTATAATTAATGATATGATGCTCATTTTTAGACTGCTTAAATTTTTCGATTACTTAGATTTTTTTAAAACGATTCGATTAGAAGACTGCAAAAAGTCTAATAATTGAAGAAGTCTATCCAGCTATTGTGTTACTGTTTGAATGAAAATATCATTGACACTTGGAATTTTTTCGACAAAATGCGTTACCTGACCGCGTTGTGTAAGAATATTTAATAATTCATTTGGCGTCGAATTTCCGAGTTGGATTTCCAGTTTTAATTCGTTGTTCAATGATTTAAAATTAGCGGGACCAACAGTGAATTTTTGTTTAATGGAGTACATCAAACCTTCTACATTCTCAGATAAAATACCAACTTCAAAACTGTTAGTTTTAAATTGTCTTTTTACATCATCCAGTTTTCCTTCAATCAGCTTATTGGATTTGTGAATTAACGCAATATGGTCACATAATTCTTCTACGCTTTCCATGCGGTGAGTGGAGAAAATTATGGTTGCTCCTTCTTCTCTTAACGCTAGAATTTCATCTTTTATAATATTGGCATTTACGGGGTCAAAACCAGAAAAAGGTTCATCAAAAATCAATAGTTTTGGCTTATGCAGAACGCAAACCACAAACTGAATTTTCTGCGCCATTCCTTTAGAAAGTTCTTGAATTTTCTTGTCCCACCAGCCTTGAATTTCTAATCTTTCAAACCAATATTCCAATTGTTTTTTGGCTTCAGCCTTAGAAAGTCCTTTCATTTGAGCCAAATACAAGCATTGTTCTCCCACTTTCATCGTGTTGTACAATCCCCTTTCTTCCGGCAAATATCCTATATATTGAATGTGTTTGGGTTGCAGTTTTTCACCATCCAAAATAATTTCGCCACGATCCGGCAATGTAATTTGATTTATAATTCGGATAAGTGATGTTTTACCGGCCCCATTTGGACCTAAAAGTCCGTAGATACTCCCTTTTGGAACCGTTAATGAAACCTCGTTAAGCGCAACATAATCACCGTATTGCTTGACAACTTTATTCACTTCAAGAATGTTACTCATGCTTATTTTTTAATTGGTGTAAAAGTAAATAATTAGTACCGAAATACTTAGAATAGTTTCAGATATGTAGCATTTAATTTTTAGCGATCGTGTATGATATCGCCTTATATTTATTGGTATTTGTTTGCAACTAACAAATTACTATTGGCGATTTCATAAAAAACCCATCCTTATTTTAACAAGGATGGGGTATATACTTTAAAGAGCATCGATAAATTATATCGCTACTTTTTATTATGAAAACATATCTTTTACTTTCTCAAAAAATGATTTATCTGATTTTTCAGGATTTGGAATAAAATTTTCGTCGGTAAGATTTTTTTCGAAAAACTGTTTTTGATCTTTATTCAATGTTTTTGGAGTCCAAACATTTACATGCACCAATAAATCTCCGTTTCCGTAACCATTGATGCTCGGAATTCCTTTTCCTTTTAATCTTAAGATTTTACCAGATTGAATTCCTTCTTCCAGTTTGATTCTGACTTTTCCGTTTATAGCTTCAATATCTTTAGAAATACCAAGAACAGCTTCAGCAAAACTGATGTATAAATCATAATGCAAATTCTCCCCTTCGCGTTTCAAGAACTCATGCTCCAATTCCTCAATAGCAACAATTAAATCTCCCGGAATACTATTTCCTGGAGCATCATTTCCTTTATTAGAAACTTTCAATTGCATTCCGTCCACCACTCCCGCGGGTATTTTTATTGAAACAGTTTCATCTTCAAGAATCATTCCTTGTGAATCTGCTTCTGTTGGTTTTTTATCTAAAATTTGACCCGAACCACTACATGTCGGACATGTTGAAGCCGATTGCATTCGACCCAGAATTGTATTTGTAACGCGCATCACTTGTCCCTGACCATTACATGTAGAACACGTTTTGTAACTAACGCCAGGAGCTTGAACTTTACGTTTAACTTTTACTTTTTTCTCTACACCATTGGCAATTTCTTCCAATGTTAATTTTACTTTGATACGTAGGTTACTCCCTTTAGCACGACGAACTCCGCCGCCTCCGCCTCCGCCGAAACCACCAAAACCGCCTCCGAAAATATCACCAAACTGACTAAAAATGTCATCCATATTCATTCCGCCTTGACCACCTCCGCCGAAACCGCCAGAACCATCAAAAGCTTGATGACCATATTGATCGTACTTTGCTTTTTTCTGAGGATCGCTTAATACTTCGTAAGCTTCAGCAGCTAATTTAAACTTATCCTCTGCTGATTTATCTCCAGGATTTTTGTCAGGATGAAATTGTAGTGCGCTTTTTCGGTATGCTTTTTTAATTTCTGCAGCATCAGCATTTTTTGAAATGCCTAATATTTCGTAAAAATCTTTTTTCATTTTTATTTTTTCTTTTGTTGAGTCGCACTAATGTGCATAGCTGCGCATAATGTAAAGACTTAATAAACCTTGGCTCTACTACTGCCCTAATACAACTTTTGGAAAACGAATGATTTTGTCACCTAACTTGTATCCTTTTTCAAGAACGTCAACAATTTTACCTTTCATTTCGTCTGATGGTGCAGGTATTTGAGTAATTGCTTCAGCAAAATCAGCATCAAAAGCGTCTCCTGGGTTTACCTCAACTTGCTCTAATCCTTTAGCAACTAAAGTATTTTTTAATTTTTCATGAATAAGTTCCACTCCTTTTAAAAGCAATTCATCTTCTGATTTACTTATTTCAACAATGGCTCTGTCAAAATCATCCAATACTGGTAACATCGCTAATAAAACCTCTTGGTTTGCTGTTTTGAACAACTCAATACGCTCTTTGGTAGTTCTGCGTTTGTAATTTTCGAATTCAGCAAATAATCGTAAATATTTATCTTTCTCTTTGGCTAAGTCTTGCGTCAATTGCTCTTCTACACTTAATTCCTCAATAATCATTTGCTCCCCATTCGCATTATTTTCTAATGTCGTCTCATCTAATTCTTGATCGATTTCTGTATTTTCAGTAGTCATATTACTAGTATTTTTAAAAATATTCTTAAACTTCATTTTTATTCTTTTCTATTGATTGCAAAAGTACTGCCAATTCTTTTTAAATGTCAAATTGTCATCTTTTTATTGATTTCATTTTTCTTTTCGCTATTACTTCTGAGTACTTAAAATTTTAAGATTATTTTAAGATTATCTTGCCATTCTTTATTTAGTTTTGTTAACAAATTTTTTTTAGAAATGTTTTCAAAAGTAAAAAACTTGAGATTATATTCTGAACAATTATTAATTCACCTTTACTTTATATTAAGAAAAGCTTCGTTTTAACCAACGAAGCTTTTCTTATATATTCAAATTAAGAGTTTAACAAGGCTTGTTTTAAATTTTCAAAATCCAATGTAAGCTGTTCACCCGTAGTTAGATTTTTGAGCGAAAACATATTCAATTCCATTTCTTGTTTCCCAGCAATTACCGCAAAAGGAATTCCACGTATATCCGCATGTTGAAACTGCTTTGCCACTTTAGCATTATCAGGATAAAATTCTACTTTTATATCTGAATTTCTTAATTCTTTTATCGCTTTCATCGCGTAAAAAGCTTCACTTTCACCATAATTGATAAACAATGCTTTTGAAGTTTCCGTTACAGTTTCCGGAAATAAATTCAATTCTTCGACTACCAAATAGATTCGGTCTAATCCAAAAGAAATACCTACGCCGCTCATGTTTTTCAATCCAAAAATTCCCGTCAAATCATCATATCTTCCACCACCACCGATGGAACCCATTGAAACAGATTTTGGCGGAGCCACTTCAAAAATAGCGCCTGTGTAGTAATTCAACCCTCTTGCTAAGGTTACATCCAAGTCCAGAATTGCGGTTGACAAACCAAGTTGTGTTACATTATCACAGATAAAACGCAGTTCCTCGACCCCTTTCATTCCGTCGTTAGACTCAGCAAGCAAAACTGAAAGCTGGTTTATTTTCTCCGAAATGGTTCCCGTGAAATGAAATAACGGTTGTACTTTCAGAATCGCTTCCTCCGAAATTCCTTTCTCCATCATTTCTTTCTTCACGCCGTCCTCGCCTATTTTGTCGAGTTTGTCCAACGCTACCGTGAAATCGATTAATTTATCCGATGCACCAATTACTTCAGCAATTCCGGATAATATTTTTCGGTTATTGATTTTGATAATTACTCCCTCTAAACCCAAAGCTGAAAAAACACTGTCATATAATTGTACTAATTCTACTTCCTGCCACAATGATTTAGAACCTACCACATCCGCGTCACATTGAAAAAACTCTCTGAAACGTCCTTTTTGCGGGCGATCCGCTCTCCAAACCGGTTGGATTTGGTATCTTTTAAATGGAAATTCAATATCGTTTTGGTGTTGTACCACATAACGGGCAAACGGAACGGTTAAGTCATACCGCAAGGCTTTTTCGGAAATACTTGACGTTAATTTAGTACTGTCTCTGTTTTCTAAATGAGTTGCGTTGGCTTTCGCCAAATAATCTCCAGAATTTAATATTTTAAAAATCAAACGATCGCCTTCTTCCCCGTACTTCCCCATTAAGGTTTCGGAGTTTTCAAATGAAGGTGTTTCTATAGGTTGGAATCCGAATTTCTCGAAGTTGCTTTTTATGATTTGGATGATATAGTGCCGTTTTGCCACCTCAGTTGGTGAAAAATCTCTGGTTCCTTTTGGGATGCTCGGTTTTGATGCCATGGTGTAAATATTGGATATTAAATTTAAGATTTTGGAAGTGTTGAAAAAATTCCTAATTCTAATTCTTTGCAAATATCTTATTTTTAAAATTATTCTGTTTACAAATTTTAGCATTTTATTACCCAATGCTTAGCCCGGATTAAAGTGTAAATACGGCAGCAAAAAATACTATTGTTTTCTTGCCTGAAAGAGCGACCGCAGGAAGCTCCTTTTGGGCAATTGAAAACAAATTATTTTTTGTTGCAGGATTGTAACGGAAAGCTGGAAAAAGCTTCAAAAACAAAACGGTCAAATTAAATTAATTTTTAGACTTAGAAGATTTGTAACAAAATTTGTATTTTCGTGTCAAACTTACATGATGTTAAAATTATTCAAAGAAAATATTCGGATTGCATTCGGTTCTATCAGAACGCAATTGTTACGAACGGTTCTTACGGTGATGATTATCGCTATTGGAATCACGGCATTAGTTAGTATTCTTACGGTTGTTTCAGCGCTGGAAAACACAATTTCCGCCGATTTTGCATCGATGGGGGCCAATACCTTCAACCTAAAACAGTATGAAAATACTACAAGACGACAGGGAAGAGACGAACGAGAAATAATCAATCCTATTATTTCATATCCTGAAGCCGTGGCTTTCAAGAATAAATACAGTTATCCATTTACGGAAACTTCTCTTTCTTTTACGGCAACATCAGCTGCGGAAGTAAAATTCGAATCTTCAAAAACAGATCCAGAAAACTCAATCGTGGGTGTCGACGAATTTTTCATGACTAATTCCGGACTGGAAACGAGTGCCGGCCGTAATTTTACAGGATTTGACATTGATAACAATGCGTACGTGTGTGTTGTAGGTTCTGATTTTGAGAAAGGACTGCTAAAAGACGTGAATCCTATTGATAAGATAATTTCAATTAGAGGCGCTAAGTTTAGGGTTATTGGAGTATTAAAAGAGAAAGGATCAACTTTTGGAAACAGTCAGGATTTACGAGTTTTGATTCCAATTCAATTAGCCCGTTCCATATTTACAGCGCCAAATATCAATTACACTGTGAGCGTTATGGTTAGCAAAAAAGAATTACTGGATCAAGCCATTGACAACGCAAACAGCACGATGCGCAGAGTTCGAAAACTAAGTCCGGTGGAAGACAATAATTTTGGGATAGTCCGTAGCGATGACTTGATTAATAGAATTTTGGGAATTACACAATATCTCGGATTAGCATCGTGGCTGATAGGAATTATCACCGTTCTGGGGTCTTCTATTGCTTTGATGAATATTATGATTGTTTCGGTTACGGAACGCACCAGAGAAATTGGGGTCAGAAAAGCATTAGGAGCCAAAAAAACGACCATTGCGATTCAGTTTTTTATAGAAACAATGCTGATTGGTCAATTTGGTGGATTAGTGGGAATCATTTTCGGAATTCTAATTGGATATGGCATTGCAACTGCAATGGATTTTGCATTCGTAATTCCGTGGGGCGCTATCATGGCAGCATTCATCACCAGTTTCATTGTAGCCATCGCTTCAGGATTGTATCCCGCTATCAAAGCCGCTGTACTGGATCCTATTGAAGCGTTGCGATACGAATAGTAATCAGCGGTAAACTTCATCGTGGGGACGAAACAATCAAAAGCAGTATTTTCTGAAAAAGGATTTGGGCGTGACCCTATTAAAAAAAGGGGCTGACTAATCACATAGACTAATTGCCCCTTTTCTTAATAAGGTCGGGTCATACGCGTTACAAGGTAACTTGCTCCTACCCCTCACGCAAACTACGTACAACCAGAACTTTTGCATAAAACAACCAATGTTAAATGCGATTTCGTTTCTGGAAATTACAACTGATCATTCGGTCATTTCCGTAAATATCTTTTCGTAATTCGATGTTTTTGAAGTTCATTCCTTCAAGTAAATCAATCATTTCCTTGCCTAAATACTGATTGATTTCAAAGTACAGCGTACCATTTTCGGATAGGTTTTTCTGGGCCAATTTGGCTATTTTTTTATAAAAAATCAACGCGTCATTGTCTTCTACAAAAAGTGCCAAATGCGGTTCATTATCCAAAACATTTTTCTTGATTTCCTCCTTTTCTAAATTACGAACATAAGGCGGATTAGAGACGATAATATCAAATTGTCGCTGTAAATCTTCCGTTTTGAGAATGTTTTGATTGAAAAAAGTAACATTAACAGAATTATTTTCTGCGCTTTTATTGGCTGTAGCCAGCGCTTTTTCAGAAACATCGATGGCAAAAACTTGAGCATTTAAAATATTTTTTGCCAATGAAATAGCGATGCAACCACTTCCCGTTCCAATATCTAAGATACTGATCTTTTGACTTTCGTCTTTTGGTTTTTGACTTTCAACAATCCATTCGACCAATTCTTCCGTTTCGGGTCTTGGAATCAAAACGTCTTCATTGACTTCAAAATCCAATCCATAAAAACTGGTTTTTCCTAAAAGATATTGTATCGGAATTTCCTTTTTTAATTGTTCCAAAATAGAATTCCAAACAACAGTTTCCACTTCCAAAAAAACCAAATCGGGACGCAACGCCAAGTCGATTCTTTTCAATTGATTTTTTTCTTCTAAAATCAAATAGAAAAAACTCTCGGCTTCTACTGCATCGTACAGTGGCGTAAGCGCGTCAATAAATTGAGTTCTGTATTCTTTTATTTTCATTTTCTCTGTCAATCGTTTCTAAAGAATTAACACTCGCAACTCATTATTCAAAACTTACAAATCTTTCAACATCCAAACCGGACAACTAACGTGACCAGTGCTTCCCATGGGTGCAGCAATATTTTCAAAACCTGTTTTTTTGTATAATTTTTGTGCGTTGAGCATAAATGGCATGGTTTCCAAATAGCATTTTTCGAAACCAAAATTCTTAGCGCTTTGCAAGCAAACTTCCATCATTTCAGTTCCAATTCCCATTCCTCGAGTTTCAGGCAGAAAATACATTTTTTGGAGTTCGCAGATGGTCTCCGCTTCATTTGCAAGTGGAGCAATTCCTGCAGCACCAACAATCTTACCATTGTTCTCGACCACGTAATATACTGATTTTGGTTTATTGTATTCTTCATACATGAAGTCCAAATATAGGTCCTCGTAAGCCGTCCCCACTTTGGGAATATCCATTTCATCAAAAACTGCACGTATCAATTGTGCAACTTCTTGATTGTCTTCTTTATTTATTTTTCTGATACTGTAATTTTCCATTTTTTCAAAATCTTGATATACCTGCAAAAATAGAAATTGTTTGCTATTATTTTGAAAAGTTTTAAAACAAATCTTGAGGTTTCAGGACTAATCCCAAAATTACTACTTTTGTGTGGTGAAAATACATGAAAAATACATAAAACGATGCATTGAATTAGCCAAAAATGGCTTAGGAACAACGTACCCAAATCCTTTGGTAGGCAGTGTGATTGTGCATGAAGGCAAGATTATTGGCGAAGGATGGCATCAAAAAGCAGGAGAACCGCACGCAGAAGTAAACGCTGTAAATTCCGTCAAAGATAAATCTTTGCTAAAAAAAGCGACAATTTACGTCAGTCTGGAACCTTGCAGTCATTTTGGCAAAACGCCACCGTGTTGCAATTTAATAATCAAAAATAAAATTCCAAATGTGGTTATTGGAACTGTAGATCCAAATGTAAAAGTGGCCGGAAGCGGAATAAAAAAACTTTTAGAAGCTGGCATTCATGTCACGGTTGGTATACTTGAAGCGGAATGCAACGAACTTAACAAACGATTCTTTACATTCCACGAAAAGAAAAGACCCTATATCATCTTGAAATGGGCTGAAAGCCTAGATGGTTTTATTGCGCCTATTGAAAAATCAGAAAAGAAACCCGTTTGGATTACCAATGCGTATTCAAGGCAATTAGTTCACAAATGGCGCACTGAAGAGCAAGCTATTCTGGTGGGAACACAAACAGTCATTGATGATAATCCTATACTAAATGCACGCGATTATTATGGAAACAATCCGATTCGAGTGGTTTTAGACCAAAATAATCGAATTCCAAAAAATAGCCATATTCTTGATAATCAAGTTAAAACTATCCTATTTTCCGGATATAAAACTTCTCTTGAAAAAGAAAATAGTATCTTTGAAATAATCGATTTTGAAAAAAACATTGGAGAGCAAATCGTTCAATCATTGACTAAAAATCAAATTCAATCCATTATTATTGAAGGTGGAAGACAAACTTTACAAACTTTTATCGATGCCAATCTTTGGGATGAAGCACGAATATTTGTTGGAGACATCCAATTTAAAAATGGAATCAAAGCGCCCATTCTTGCTAAAAAACAGTTCGAGAAACATTGCATTGCGGCAGACGAACTTATAATTTTTAGAAACCATGATTAATACTATTATTTTTGATTTTGGAGATATTTTTATCAATTTAGATAAGCAAGCCACTATTACTTCTTTTGAAAAATTAGGCTTAAAGGAATGGAATGACGATTTAGACCAACTGAATTTACAGTTTGAAACAGGTAAGGTTTCCCGTGAAAATTTTCTTTTTGGTATTCAAGAACATATTCCGAATGCCAGCATAAAAGAGATTTTGGCAGCTTGGAATGCCACCTTGCTTGACTTCCCGCTATATCGATTGGAATTCTTGCAGATGCTTTCCCAAAAATACCGCATGTTTCTCTTATCCAATACAGATGCCATTCATATTGAAACTTTTGAACAAGCGAGTGGTGTTTCATTTTACAGAGATTTTTATCAATGTTTCGAAAAAGTTTATTTCTCATTTGAGCTCGGCCTGAGAAAACCAAACCCTGAAATTTTCAATCATTTGATAAGCAACCATGAATTAGCACCCAAACGAACGTTATTTATAGATGACAAAAAAGAAAATACAGATGCCGCATTCGCTATGGGATTTGAAGTTTGGAATTTAGAAGTCGGGAAAGAAGATATTATTCATTTATTGGACAAAAAAATAATTTGACAGCAGCAACTCATCGACCAAACTACAATAACATTTCAACTCTCTTTTCTAATTCAATTTGAAAGACACTTACTACACTATTGAGATTCCCTCAGACGAATTGCTGTTCAAAGAAAAAAACAGTAAATTCTTTGGTTATGCCTATCCTATTCATTCGGAGGAAGAAGTAAAACCGCTGATCGATATTTTGCGAAAGCAACATCCCAACGCAGGCCATTTCTGTTATGCTTATCAAATAGGAACTGATGCTTTTACATATCGTGCAAATGATGACGGAGAACCCAGTAATAGTGCCGGAATGCCTATTTACGGACAAATCCAATCCTTTTCAGTAACAAATGTTTTATTAGTTGTAGTTAGGGTTTTTGGAGGCGTAAAACTAGGCGTTGGCGGATTGATTTCTGCCTACAAAATGACTACGAAGATGGTTCTTGAAAGATGTGAAATTGTTGAAAAAACAATTGATATTCATTTTACCATCACTTTTGATTACCAAAACATGAACAAAGTAATGCGAGTAATTAAGGAAAAAAAGTTGGAAATGGTATCCCAAAAAATGGAGATAAATGAAATTACCACCCTTCCTATTGGAAAAATCGAACTAAAAACACGAAAAAAAAATGCCGAAATGGTATTCGACATTTTCAACTCGATGTTTGAAATTAAAATAAACCGACTATAATTTCGCTATGAAATTGCTTCTTTTGTGATTTATTCCATTGTTTTTAACAATTCTAAAATATAATCCGGCGGAGCTGTTGGACGACCTGTTTTTAGGGACACAAAAACCAAAATAAACTGGGCAGTTGTTAATAACTCATCAGATTCATTGTAAATCGCACAATCAAATTCTATCTTGACGGAACTCTGACTTTTAAAAGTGGTGTGAACCGTAAGCAACTCATCATACCGAGCTGATTTTTTATAATTTACATTCATCGAAACGATGGGAAGCGCTATGCCACTTTCCTCCATGTTTTTATACGAGATCCCTTTGTTTCTAAGCCATTCAACCCTTCCTATTTCAAAATATGGAATATAATTCCCATGGTATACAACCCCCATTTGGTCGGTTTCTGAGTAACGAACTCTAACTTCTATTTGATGATCTTTCATTTATTATGTATTAAAATTTAAAATTTAAACAACGCCTTACAACAATAATTTGTGAAATTATTACCCTATATATTTTTTTTTATAAAAATTTGTTCACATATTTGTTACCCCGATAATCAATTACAAAACTCCTTTTTTTTAGTAAGATAACAATTACCAATTAAAAACAATTTAACAGAATATATGAACAAAACTGCTCAATCAGTATGGGAAAACTGTTTGTCTTTCATAAAAGACAACATCCAAGACCAAGCGTACAAAACTTGGTTCGAACCAATCAAATCAGTTGAACTTACCGATAACGCATTATATATTCAAGTTCCTAGCAAATTTTTCTATGAATGGTTAGAAGAGCATTATGTGAAATTACTAAAAGTGGCCCTGACGAAAGAACTTGGAAAAAACGCTAAGTTACTTTATAAAATCAGAATGGAAAATACCTATGGCAATAAACAACCGTTTACGGAGCAGTTGCCAAGCGCGAATAGAGTTCCTATGAAGCCACAAGAAGTTAATGCTCCATTTAAAAACTTAAACCCGGAATTAAAAAATCCATTTGTAATCCCCGGCATTCGAAATTTAAAAATTGAATCCCAATTAAATGCAAATTATAGTTTTGATAATTTTTTGGAAGGAGATTCCAACAGATTAGCACGTTCTGCAGGTATGGCTGTTGCCAATAAACCGGGTGGAACCTCATTTAATCCTTTGTTGATTTTTGGCGGAGTTGGTCTTGGAAAAACACACCTGGCACATGCTATTGGTGTAGAAATAAAAGACAAATACCCTGAAAAAACAGTTTTATACATTTCAGCAGAAATTTTTACACAACAATATATCGACTCGGTTAAGAAAAACAACCGAAATGATTTCATCCATTTCTATCAATTAATTGACGTTTTAATTATTGACGACGTACAATTCCTTTCCGGTAAATCAGGAACTCAGGATGTGTTTTTCCATATTTTTAATTACTTACATCAAAACGGCAAACAAGTGATCTTGACTTCGGATAAGGCGCCAGTAGACATGCAAGATATTGAGCAACGTTTACTTTCCCGTTTTAAATGGGGATTGTCTGCGGAATTGCACCAACCGGATTATGAAACCAGAATTTCAATCCTGAAAAACATATTGTACAGAGACGGTGTAGAAATTCCGGAAGAAATCATCGAATATGTTGCCCGCAATATAAAATCGAATGTCCGAGAATTAGAAGGAGCTATTATTTCCTTAATTGCACAATCATCTTTTAATAAAAAAGAAGTTACGCTGGAGCTTGCGAAAAGTGTTGTTGAAAAATTTGTAAAAAATGTAAAAAGAGAAATTTCGATCGATTACATTCAAAAGATTGTTTCGGATTATTTCCAATTAGACTTAGAAACCTTGCAATCCAAAACAAGAAAAAGACACGTGGTTCAAGCCAGACAATTAGCCATGTTTTTCGCCAAGAAATTTACTAAAGCTTCTTTAGCAAATATTGGTTCCCAAATTGGAGATCGCGATCACGCAACCGTTTTACACGCTTGTAAAACCGTTGACAATTTAGTGGCTACCGACAAACAATTCAAGAAATTTGTGGAAGATATCAATAAAAAATTAACGTTGTAAACCCATCATGTCCGTAAAAATTTTAATGGTTTGTTTAGGAAATATTTGCCGTTCCCCACTAGCCGAAGGGATTTTGGCTGCAAAACTTCCTAAAGACAAATTTACAGTTGATTCTGCAGGAACCGGATCTTGGCACATTGGTCACGCGCCAGACGATCGCTCTATTGCTATTGCAAAAAAAAATAAAGTAAACATTTCTCAGCAAAAAGGACGACAATTCAGCGCAACTGATTTTGATGCCTTTGATTACATTTACGTAATGGATAATTCCAACTACAAAAATGTAACTGAACTTGCCCAAAACCAGAACCAAGTAGAAAAAGTCCAGCTAATTTTAAATGAATTGTTTCCAAATGAAAATGTAGATGTTCCAGATCCTTATTTTGGTTTACCAAATGGATTCGAAATTGTTTACAACATGCTGGATGAAGTGTGTGATGAAATTGCTAAAAAGCTATTAGAGAAACACCCGTAATTTTTTCTGCAAAAAATTACAGTAAGCTCATTGATAAATTACGCACCTACTCAACAATATTAAACCATTAGCAGATTTCACTTTAGAAACATAAATATTACTTATGGAATCAAACTCTGTTTTAGGAAAACTCTATTTAATCCCCACCACAATGGGCGATTGTGACCCTATGGATGTTTTACCGCAAACTATAAAAAGAAGCATTGCGCTCATTGATTATTACATTGTTGAAAACGACAAAACAGCTCGTAAATCCATAAAAGAAGTAAATCCTGAGAAGAAACAATCCGAGTTAAAACTTTTTGTTTTAAATAAACACACTGAAATTAAAGAACATTTAGACTTTATAAAACCTTTACTAGAAGGTCACAACATGGGTTTAATGAGCGAAGCTGGCTGTCCCGGCGTTGCGGATCCTGGAGCAGTAATCGTAAAGTTAGCCCACGAAAAAGGAATTCAGGTTATTCCTTTGGTAGGCCCTTCCTCCATTCTTTTGGCCATGATGGCATCAGGAATGAATGGACAAAGTTTCACCTTTCATGGCTATTTACCCATTGAAAAAGACGAAAAGAAAGCCAGTTTTAAAACCCTAGAAAGAGTTTCTTTCGAAAAAAATCAGTCTCAGATTTTTATTGAAACGCCATATCGCAATAACAAATTACTGGAAGATTTGGTACAAACGCTGCATCCTGAAACACATTTATGCATCGCAACGGATATCACTTTGCCTACAGAATATATCAAAACCAAAAAAATTTCTGCTTGGAAAAAAGAAACAATAGATTTACATAAACGCCCAACCATTTTTATAATCCACAAAATGTAATTTTATAACTACATTTAAATTAATTTAATATGTTTACCTTATCAATTAGCTAAACAATTAAACCAATTAAAATGAAAGTAAATAAAAGAGACCTTAAAATATTTACATTGGGAATTTTCAGCCTTTTTATATTCCAGTCCATCTATGATTGGAAACAAATTAAAAAAGATATAATTAGCGGCTGGAATACAGGCTATCGCGCTGAATAATAATTTCCATTCAAAAAGTAGTTTTAAATTACAAGAAGAAAGAAAAATACTTTTTTATCCGATTAAAAATTTTAGCGAGCCACTAAAGCTTCAGTTTATTATACTAAGCTATTACAATACTTGTTTACGATTAAAAGTGCTTTAAATTTAATAATGAAAAATCTTTATTCATTAATTATATTATAAAAAACGCGCTATTAATCTCAAGTAACCCGCTAAAAACTATACTAATATTGATTAAATCCAATTATAAAAAGCTATTTTTATAATTGGATTTAATCAATATTTTTTATGAGTAAACTACCAAATATCAGCACGAGTATTTTTACGGTTATGTCTAAAATGGCAGCTGAATATAATGCCATCAATCTTTCACAAGGTTTTCCAAACTTTCCCGTTGACGAAAGATTAACTGATATTGTTGCTAATCTGGCGAAAGAAAATGTGCATCAATATACGCCAATGTCAGGCTACATGCCGTTATTATTAAAAATAGCAACACTAATCAACAACTCCTATGGAAGAACTGTTCAGCCTGAAACGGAATTGTTGATTACCGCCGGAGCAACACAAGCCATTTTCACTACCATAACAGCTTTGGTAAAAAACAATGACGAAGTGATTATCTTAGATCCAAGTTATGATTGCTACGAAGCGCCCGTATTATTATGCAACGCAAATCCGGTTCGAGTGTCGCTGAACGATGATTACACTCCAAATTGGAAAATTATCGAAAAAGCGTGTACGTCAAAAACTAAAATGATTATCATTAATAATCCGCACAATCCAACGGGGAAAATTTTAACGGAATCAGATTTTGAATCATTAGAAATCCTGTTGGAAAAATATCCTGACATTATTCTTCTTTCTGATGAAGTGTACGAATACATTACTTTCGAAGAAAAACATATTTCAGCTCATACCCGAAAGAAATTATTGAATCGTTGTGTAATGGTTTCTTCTTTCGGAAAATCATTTCATGTAACAGGTTGGAAAATTGGTTATTTAACAGCGCCGGAATATTTGATGAAAGAAATCAAAAAAGTACATCAGTTTTTAGTTTTCAGTGTAAATAGTATTTGTCAAGTTGCCATTAGTGAGTATTTAGATATTGTTTCTGTAGTTGAAATTGGGAAATTATATCAGGAAAAACGGGATTACTTTAAACAATTATTAAAAGGTAGTCGCTTTAAACTTATGCCTTGCGAAGGAACTTATTTTCAGGTGGTTTCTTATGCAGCTATTTCAAATGAGAACGATGTTGATTTCTGCAAACACCTTGTTATTCAACATGGTGTTGCTGCCATTCCTATTTCTACTTTTTATGCCGATGGAAAAGACCTGAAACTAATTCGCTTTTGTTTTGCCAAAGATAATGCAACGTTGGAAGAGGCAGCAAAAAGATTGTGTGCGATTTAAAATCGGAAATGAAATTTATTTTATTATGCATGCATACTATTTAATTTTATTATATTTACAATAAAAAAATATCACAAATATGAGTTATACAGATAAAATGTTACGCGACGATGCCCTAAAAGGCAAAGTTATTGTTGTAACCGGAGGCGGAAGCGGTTTAGGAAAAGCAATGACTAAATATTTCCTGGAATTGGGTGCGCAAGTTGCCATCACTTCCAGAGATTTAGAAAAACTAAAAAATACCGCTACAGAACTGGAAACAGAAACAGGTGGAACTTGTCTTCCAATTCAATGTGATGTGCGTCATTATGAAGAGGTTGAAAATATGCTGCAAGAAGTTTTGAAAGCCTTTGGCAAAGTAGATGTTTTACTTAATAATGCTGCCGGAAATTTCATTTCTCCAACGGAACGATTATCTGCGAATGCTTTTGATACTGTAATTGATATAGTTTTAAAAGGGACCAAAAACTGTACCCTTGCTTTTGGAAAACATTGGATTGACACGAAACAAAAATCATCTACCATCTTAAATATCGTTACGACATACGCTTGGACAGGTTCTGCTTATGTAGTACCTAGCGCAACTGCAAAAGCTGGAGTTTTGGCCATGACAAGAAGTCTTGCGGTGGAATGGGCAAAATACGGAATTCGTTCTAATGCGATTGCTCCAGGACCATTCCCTACTAAAGGCGCATGGGACAGATTATTACCAGGTGATTTGGCAGAAAAATTTGATATGGCTAAAAAAGTGCCATTAAAACGCGTAGGAGATCATCAGGAATTAGCCAATTTAGCGGCGTATTTAGTTTCTGATTTTTCAGCTTATGTAAACGGTGAAGTGGTTGTAATTGATGGAGGCGAATGGCTCAAAGGAGCCGGACAATTTAATATTCTGGAAGCAATTCCCGAAGAACTTTGGGATCAGTTGGAAATGATGATCAAAGCAAAGAAAAATAAATAAAAGTTGATGTAAAATAAACCATTAAGAAATAAAGAAAAATTAAGAATTGACGCTTAATAAACCTTTATTTCTTAATCGTTTAATTTTTATTGTTTTCCAAAGCTATTAAAATTTCACTTTTCAGCAAGCCGCTTCCACCACCATAATGCTGCACAATAACTATATTTGGATTTTGTTTTTTAAAAAAAGCGCATAATTCAACTTCGCTTTTCTCCTGAATTCCGGAACCCAACAACACAACGGAAAAGTTTTTATTTCGAAAAACTTCCTTCGCTTCCTCTTCTTTCATAACGCCTACCCCATTCCAATTCTCATTTGCATTTATTAATCGGATTACAGTTTCCAGAATTTCAAAATGTCCTCCGATGTATAATATATCTATGGTTTTCATCATTCCATTTTTGAAAAACACAAACCTCAAAAAGAATAGTATTTTGAGATTTGTGTTTGTTTACTTTAAATTATTGTTGCAAAAACTGCAATTCGATATTCAAACGTACTTCTTCGCTTACTAAAACACCGCCAGTTTCAAGAACGGAATTCCAATTTAATCCCCAATCTTTCCTGTTGATTTTGCCTTCTAATGACAATGCCATTTTGGTATTTCCCCATGGATCTTTCATTAATCCGCCATAATCTGCCGCTAATTTTACTGATTTAGTAACACCGTGTAAGGTTAAATCTCCAACTAATTCATATTCACCTTCATTAATTTTGGTGAAAGAAGTAGCACTGAATTTAATTTCTGGAAATTGTGCAGCATCAAAAAAATCTGGACTCAATAAATGCGTATCTCTGTCTGAATTTCCTGTTGTAATAGAATCGATTGCGCCGGTAAATTCTATTTTTGAGTTTTCAATATCGTTATTTTCTGATTCAATCGTTGCATCAAATTTTGAAAATTTACCTGAAACATTAGTGAACATCATGTGTTTCACTTTAAAACCTATTTCTGAGTGTGTTGGGTCAATTACCCATTTTGTTATTGACATAATATTATTTTATTTAAATTATTATTTGCTATTTTTATTGAAATTGCCATTGAACTTAGCTTAAATACTCATCGGTATTTCCATCAATAAGATTTCGGCATCGGCTGAATTAGCAATGATTTCAATCAAATTGGTATCCCAAATTCCTAAACCGTCACGTTCATTCAAAGCGATGTTTCCTATGGTGAAATCTCCTTTTAAGACAAAAGCATAAACTCCATTTCCCGGTTTTTTTAACTCATATGAAGCAGAAAAATCGTTGTCAAACTTTCCAATATGAAACCAAGCATCTTGATGAATCCAAACCCCTTCGTCCTCTGGATTTGGCGATAAAATTTGCTGCAATTTATTGTGACGATCCTTCAAGTCCAAAGTAACTTGGTCATAACGAGGTGCTACATTTTTTTTATTTGGATAAATCCAAATCTGCAAAAACTTAACCAACTGATCTTTGTTCTTGTTATATTCGCTGTGAAAAATTCCGGTACCAGCGCTCATCGCTTGAATATCCCCTTCTTTTATTATGGTAGTATTTCCCATACTGTCTTGGTGTTCTAAATCACCTTCAAGAGGAATGGAAATAATTTCCATATTGTCATGCGGATGTTTTCCAAAACCCATTCCTTGGCTGACTCTGTCATCATTAAGAACGCGCAATACTCCAAAATTCATTCGCTCTCGGTTCTGATAATTCGCAAAACTAAATGTGTGATACGATTCTAACCAACCGTGATTGGCATGACCGCGCGTGTTTGCTTTGTGCAAAACATGATGTGTGATTGTCTCTTCTGAAATTTTATCTGTTTTTTCCATTGTCATGATCTTTAATAGTTTTATGCAAAGTTGCGTCAAAATAAAAGCGATGGCATTGAACTAGGACAAGAAATGAAAAATAACAAGAATTTAAAGTTTAGCGATTTTTGTCCTTACTTTACTTAAAAATTCGGCTGAAATACCAAGATAAGAAGCAATATAATGCTGGGCAACACGCTGCGACAGTGTGGGATAATGTTCGAGAAATTCTAAATATTTCTCGGTTGCCGTTTTAGAAATAGTATTAAATAAGCGGTCTTGTGTAACAGCCAAGCTCCGTTGCATCAGGATTCGGAAAGCGCGTTCAAACTTTGGTGCTTTACTGAATAATTCCTCTTTTGTTTCCGGACTAAACATAAAAAATTCGCAATCTTCTAATGTTTCGATATATACTCGACTTGGTTTATCTTCGTAATTACTAAAAGAAATATCGCTAATCCACGCATTTTCAATCGCAAATTGTAGTATAACTTCAAAACCATTGGCATCAATATAATATTTCCGAACACAACCTTTAATAACAAAAGCTTCAAAATTGCACATCTCGTCCTCCTGAAGCATTATCGTTTTTTTCGGAACGGCTTTGTATTGCAATAATGAATCAAAAATTTCTAATTCATTTGCGTCAAAAATGACATAGCGGCTAATATTTTTATTAATTTGGGAATACAATGTTTTAAAATTTAGAAAATAAAGATAGAAAAAATGTTAAATAACAACCACTAAATAAATATATTAAATTAGCAATATTTCTTAAAAAAAGAAAAACTGCTCCCGATTAAATTCCTATTTTTGTTCCGATAAAAACATAACAAAAAAATTATGCTCATTATAGGAATTGCAGGCGGTACTGGAAGCGGAAAAACAACCGTCGTACATCAGATTATGAACGAATTACCGCAAACCGAAGTTGGTATTATTTCTCAAGACTCTTATTACAAAGAAAACCACGGACTTTCATTCGATGAAAGAGCATTAATTAATTTTGACCATCCACGTGCCATTGATTTCGAATTATTAGTGGCTCATCTCAAGGAATTAAAAGAAGGAAATAACATTCACCAACCTGTATATTCGTTTGTAACGCACAACAGAACGGACGATACCGTTTTTACACATCCTCGAAAAGTGATGATTGTAGAGGGGATTTTAATCTTAGCAAATCCAGAATTAAGAGAGCTATTTGATGTAAAAATATACGTTCACGCCGATTCTGACGAGCGATTAATCCGACGGATGAAACGTGATATTACCGAACGTGGTAGAGACATGAATGAAGTAATCAACAGGTACCAAACCACTTTAAAACCAATGCACGAACAGTTCATCGAACCAACCAAAGCATTTGCTGACATCATTATACCAAACGACAAATACAACACCGTAGCCATTGATGTGGTTCGCGCAGTAATAAATCAAAAAATTCTGTAATTTAGTTATAATTTTAGTGGAATAATTATTAGGAGCTATTTCCCGCTTTCCGTTGCAATCTTTTAGTAGATGAATCTTCCTTCGTCATCATCACCTACTAAAAGGATTTCCACTGTAATCGGGGCTAAAAAAGATAAAATGACAAATCCGTATAAAGACAAATCTTGGTTTAAATTCTTGAGTAACAAATACGTTTGGGTCTTGTTGTTTTTTTGCGTTTGGATGATTTTTTTGGATAATTATTCCTACTTCGGTCATCGTATTTTGGATCAACAAATCGAAGATTTAGAGGATAATACGACCTATTACAAAGAAGAAATAAAAAAAGATCAGCAGAACATCAAGCAATTAAAAAATTCAGAACAAATAGAAAAATATGCCCGCGAAAAATACTATATGAAAAAAGATAGTGAAGATATTTATATCATTGAATTCGAAGGTGACACGATTGAAAAAAATAATTAATTAAAATATTAATTATTTAAAACCACAATTTAATCAACTAAAAAATGACAACAAATCTTTTCGATGATTTCAATCCCATTTCCTCCAAACAATGGAAACAAAAAATTCAGTTTGAACTCAATGGAGCGGATTATAATGAATCCTTAGTTTGGAATTCTCCCGAAGACATTCAGGTAAAACCTTTTTATCACAAAGATGAGTTTACTAAAGTTTTTCCTGTTTTCACTAAAGCGACTGAATTTAAAATTTGTCAAAATATATTTGTCTATGATATTCAAAAATCAATAGAAAGGGCGTTGGACACATTGAATCGTGGTGCAGAAAGCCTTAGATTTACAATAGAAAACGAATCAATTGATATTACTAATTTTTTGGAGCAATTACCATTAGAAAAAATTACCGTTTATTTTAATCTTGGATTTATTTCAATCGATTTCGTTAAAAAAATAGATGCTTTTGCAAAGAAAAATAATACCACCATTTTCTGTAATCTGGACCCAATTGGGCAATTAGCTAAAGATGGAAACTGGTTTACGACCAAAGAAAAAAGCAATTTTGACACGCTGAATATACTTTCGTCATCAACAACAGCTTTATCTTTAATCAGTATCAATTCCGCCTTGTATCAAAATGCCGGTGCCAACATGGTGCAGCAAATCGCCTATAGTTTAGGACAAGCCAATGAATATTTCAATAGAATTGAAATTATCAATAAACCCATTGTTTTTGAAGTTGCCGTTGGGACAAATTACTTTTTTGAAATTGCAAAACTGCGTGCGTTACGATTCCTTTTTAATCTGATTGCGAAGGAATATGACCACAAACTTGATTGCAATATCATTGTCTCTCCTACTAAACGAAACAAAACATTATACGATTATAATGTAAACATGTTGCGAACCACAACTGAATGTATGAGTGCAATTATTGGCGGAGCGGATGCTATTGCCAATTTACCATACGATGCATTGTACCACAAAGACAATGAATTTGGTGACCGAATCGCGAGAAATCAATTGTTGATTCTCAAGAATGAAAGTTATTTCGACAAAGTAAACAATCCGGCTGACGGAAGTTATTATATAGAAAATCTTACCAATCAATTAGCTGAAAAATCATTGGCTTTATTCAAAGATATAGAGGTGAATGGCGGTTTCTTAAAACAACTTAACGATGGAATTATAAAGAGGAAAATTCAGGAAAGTGCAGATACGGCTCAACAATTGTTTGATTCTGGGAAAGAAATTTTATTAGGAACAAACAAACATCCCAACAAACAGGATAAAATGAAACATGATTTAGAGCTGTTCCCTTTTGTAAAAGTCAAACCAAGAAAAACATTGATTACACCAATAATAGAAAAACGTCTGGCAGAAAAAATAGAACAAGAACGATTGGATCTTGAATAGTCAGCCCAACGCTGTTATTTGATGTATTATTATTGCAAAAAAGTATATTTACTTTACTAAAAAAACAAAATAATGGAAGCCATAAGACAAATCGTTAAAGTAAAAAATCACAAAATAAGCATCACACTTCCGGATAATTTTAATGCTAATGAAGTTGAAGTGATTATTCTTCCAAAGTCGAATAATGTAGAAATCCCTCAATGGCAAATGGACCAAGTTAGAGAAAGAACTGAGAAATATCTTAAGAATCCTTCTTCAGCTCAAGATATTGACGATTTTCTAAAAGATATTGATGGTGAGTTATAGGACTGTAATTGTAGAGGAAGCTAAACTTGATTTCAAAACAGCTTTGGATTGGTACAAAAGCATTCAACCTAAATTGGGCGATAAGTTCTCCAATTCTTTCAAGGAAAGTTTAAAAATAATTAAATCAAATCCGCTACTTTTTCAAATAAGATATGACAATACCAGAGTGGCTTTAATTGAAACGTTCCCATCCTTAATGCATTTCAACAGCTATGATCACATAATTGTCATTAAAGCTATTTTTCATACTTCAAGAAATACTGAAATATGGATTGAAAGGAATTAAAATTTCAATAACTATAATCTTTGTACTAAACAAATGAAAAGAAAAGATTTACAACATATACAATTAGAAAATACAACGCTGAACGTGAAGAATGAAAATTCTTCAACTGATGCATTTCTTACCGCCGAGGGAATCGAACTAAAACAAACGTATTCGGAACAAGATATTGAGAATCTTACTCATCTTGATTTTGGAGCTGGTTTTGCCCCGAATTTACGCGGACCTTATGCAACAATGTACGTTCGCCGACCTTGGACAGTGAGACAGTACGCCGGATTTTCAACCGCCGAAGAAAGCAATGCTTTTTACAGACGAAATCTGGCTGCGGGTCAAAAAGGACTTTCCATAGCTTTTGATTTACCTACGCACCGCGGTTATGATTCCGATCATGAACGTGTTGTAGGTGATGTGGGAAAAGCAGGAGTTGCGATTGATTCCGTGGAAGATATGAAAGTATTGTTTGACCAAATTCCGCTAGACGAAATGTCCGTTTCCATGACGATGAATGGTGCTGTTTTGCCTATTATGGCTTTCTACATTGTTGCCGCCGAAGAACAAGGCGTAAAACCCGAATTACTTTCCGGTACAATACAAAATGACATTTTAAAAGAGTTCATGGTGCGTAACACGTATATATATCCGCCAACTCCTTCGATGAAAATCATTGCTGATATTTTTGAATTTACCAGCAAAAAAATGCCGAAATTCAACTCGATTTCTATCTCGGGATATCACATGCAGGAAGCGGGAGCCACGGCTGATATTGAATTGGCTTATACATTAGCCGATGGTTTGGAATACATTAGAACTGGGTTAGCCACCGGAATGAAGATTGATGAATTCGCTCCGCGCCTGTCTTTTTTCTGGGCTATTGGAATGAATCATTTTATGGAAATTGCCAAAATGCGCGCCGGAAGAATGATCTGGGCAAAACTGGTGAAACAATTTGAACCAAAAGACGATAAATCATTAGCCTTGCGAACCCATTGTCAGACTTCGGGTTGGAGTTTAACAGAGCAAGATCCATTCAACAATGTGGCCCGAACCTGCATTGAAGCAGCCGCAGCAGCTTTTGGAGGAACACAATCTTTACACACCAATGCATTGGATGAAGCCATAGCTTTACCAACGGATTTCTCTGCAAGAATTGCCAGGAACACACAACTTTATTTACAGGAAGAAACTAAAATAACCAAAACCGTTGATCCATGGGCTGGCAGTTATTATGTCGAAAGCCTGACAAATGAAATTGCCGAAAATGCTTGGAAACTTATCGAAGAAGTAGAAGAACTAGGCGGAATGACCAAAGCCATTGAATCTGGAATTCCAAAACTTAGAATAGAGGAAGCGGCAGCCAGAAAACAAGCCAGAATAGATAGCGGTCAGGATATTATTGTGGGCGTGAATCAATATCGATTGGAAAAAGAAGATCCTTTACAAATTTTGGATGTGGATAACCAAATGGTCCGCAAGCAACAATTGGAACAATTAGACCGAATCAAAGCAACCAGAAATACTGAAAAAGTGCAGGATTCGCTGAAAAAATTAATCCTTTGTGCGCAAACCGGTCAAGGGAATTTACTGGAAATAGCCGTTGAAGCCGCTAGAAATCGAACTACATTAGGAGAAATCAGTGATGCGCTTGAAACGGTTTTTGGAAGATACAAAGCACAAATTAAATCCTTTAGCGGTGTGTATAGTAAAGAAATAAAAGACGACAAAAGTTTTGAGAAAGCAAAGCAATTAGCAGATGAATTCGCAAAAAAAGAAGGACGCCGCCCTCGAATTATGATTGCAAAAATGGGACAAGACGGACACGATCGTGGTGCTAAAGTAGTCGCTACCGGTTATGCTGACGTCGGTTTTGATGTTGATATTGGTCCACTTTTTCAAACACCAGCCGAAGCGGCTAAGCAAGCTGTAGAAAATGACGTTCATATCTTGGGAGTTTCCTCATTGGCGGCAGGACACAAAACGCTGGTACCACAAGTGATTGAAGAACTAAAAAATTACGGTCGGCAAGATATCATGGTGGTTGTTGGCGGAGTTATCCCTGCACAAGATTATCAGTTTTTATTTGATGCTGGTGCAGTTGCTGTTTTTGGACCCGGCACAAAAATCAGCGAGGCGGCTATTAAAATATTAGAAATTTTAATGGGAAGTTTCGAATAAAAACTATCCCTAAAAATTTCATTACGTATAAAGCATCAATCGAAAAGTTGGTGCTTTTTTTTATGGTAACATATTAAAAATAAGGTGTTTAATTCCTATTAAAAAAAATCGTAATGAGATATTTTTATTAACACTGGATATAGAATTCATTAACAGCCAAGCCTTTAAAAAATAGGTAAATTTACATAGGCTGATGTTAATTAATCCATTAAAATGCTGATATTCAATTTATTAAAACATTTAAAAAAAATTGTAAGTAAAAAACGAGCCTGGGCATTCATTAGTGTATTACAAGTGCAATAACTCAATAATTAATTTAAAACTAAATATTATGAAATCACTTATTATCATCTTCATTTTAACCATTACTATCGCAACGAATGGTCAAGTAACCGAGAAAGGAAAAATCAAAATTGAAGAACTGCCCGGAGTTGTAATTAAAAGAGTTGGAACTGATTTTTCTGTATATATTCCTGACAATAATCCTGATCAAAGGGTAAAAATGGTGGAAGACCAATTTATTGCTTTTGATCTGGGAAAAGGTGCTGAAGGTTTTGAAGAATACCTTGTAGTAATGGAATCAAAAAACGGCTCTTCGACTGCTACCTATAATGAAAACGGAAAATTGGTGCGTGTAATAGAAAATTTTAAAAACGTTCGACTTCCAAGTGAAGTTATCTACTCCATTTACAGAACATATCCTGGTTGGTCTATTGTAAATGATAGTTTTCTTTATACTCAGGAAGATGGAGACGTAATCAACAAACAATATAACATTAAAATTAAAAAAGATAAGGAAGTCGTTAAACTATTAGTTCGTCCTAATGGGGAAATCCTAAAGGCAAAATAATCTAATTGAAAGTAACAAAAAATAGGCTGTCAACATTTTGACAGCCTATTTTTTATCATAAAAAAAAGTGATTACACTTTTTTTACTTTTGCATTAATATCGGCAATGATGAACGAAGTGTCATAACCTCCAAACATTTTTATATAACTTCGTATTGAGCTTCCGTAAGCATCCCTGAAATTGCGTTTGCCTTTGTGTTTAAAATATTTTTTTACAGATCCTGCACCTCCTAAATGTGCAGCAGCTAAAATGCCGGATTCCGTAATTTGGATACCATTTAATATAGTACCTTCATATTTTTCAATTTCTGTTTTCAATTCCCATTTATTTTTTGCTAAAAGCGCCAAAAAAGCTTTTTCTTGAAGTTCAGGACTATTTAAAAAAGCGGAGCGATTGTATAAGCCAACTGATTTTAATGTTTCTATACCAAACTGGTATTTACCCATGTAACCCAAAGAATTGATTTTTTTATATTTATTTTCAGACTCTCTATAACCGATTGCTTCTTTGAAGCCGATAAAGAAATTTCCGGTATAAGGGATATTTAAATTGGTGTATTCTTCTTGTTCTTGTGATGGATATAAGTAGTGTGTTCCATCTTCTTCATTGATGAGAAACCATGGGTTGGTTTCTAAATTAAAAGGTCTAAAACCTGAGCTCAAAAAAACTGTAATTACAGTTAGACTTGTATAAAAATACCATTTCTTAATCATAAATTGTTTTTCTTCAAAACGCTGTCCCGTTATGAAATTTCTACATGCAAAGATACAATAAAAATAATTATACTGATAATCAGGTAGTTAAACTTTTCTAAAAATAGATGAAGTGGTATTTTACATCGTTAAAACGAACAAACTCAATTGCCGGTGCAGGGATTTTAACTGTGTTAAAAACAGAAAAAACGGTCTTTAAAAAATGAGAATTTGTTTTTATTTTTGTTAAATCGACATCCAAACTAAGGTAAAATTGTCTGAATCTTTTTGAATTTGAAGTCGATAAGGCAACGCTGTAATCTCTGTTTCCGGTCAGCATTCCTTCCGCTCCATATCCAAAAGCTAAATTCAGCCATTTTGGTATTTTAGAACCTTTAGCAAAAGAATGTAAATTGACCGAAAGCCAATATGTTTGTCCATTGTAATCTTTTAAAATTTGCTCCGAGAAGGAACTACCTAGAACTTCTGGTCTAAAATTGGCATACTTTGTTGTATGAAAAGAGAATTTCGGCGTTATACGTTGTTCGTTCCAAATTAATTCCTGAGAAACATACAATGCTGTACCAGAAGCATTAGCAATTATATCGCCAGAAGAAGCACCCCAGTCAGAAGAATATCCGTCTAAAACCTCAACTGCGGTCAGAAATGCAAAGCCTAAACCCGCTCCATATAATAATTGATTTTTTTTATTGGCGCCGCTCCACTGCAACATTTCAGCACCAAATCGGCCTAGCTGATACGACGAAAATACATGACCGGCTTTATCCATTTGAAGCCACTCCACGTTATCATTTATAAAATGAAAATCAGATTTGGAATAATTGGCGTACCAAAGTTGGTTTAAGCCTACCAAAGTTCCCGTGGCCAAAACAGCTTCCGAAATGACAACGGTATTTTGCCTTTTCTTATTTAAAGAATCGGATGGTTTAAAGAAATTATCCTCACGGTTTTGTGAAAAACCAATTTGAAATCCAATGAACAATAAAAATATCAGGAGTGCTTTAAATTTCAAAACTATCTTTTCACACCTTGACTGATGATCCAATCCGAATATTTTTTGGCGTTTTTATTGTGTTCTTCTAAAGTAGCAGCAAACTCATGGTATCCAAAACGCTCTACACTTGCGCAGAAATAAATGAAGTTATTTTTCTCAGGGTCCAAAACTGCTTCTAACGCTGTGATGTCAGGCATAGCAATAGGTCCAGGAGGCAGACCAACATTCATATATGTATTATAAGGATGTGACATTGTCAGATCATTGTAAAAAACTCTTTTGATTACCTGATTAAAATCATTCGATTTCTTTTTCATCGCAAATATTACGGTTGGATCAGCCTGCAATGGCATTCCAGCTCTTAAACGATTCAAATAAACGCCTGCAATCCTTGGTCTTTCATCTTTTTTTACGGATTCTTTATGAACGATTGAAGCCAAAATAGTCGCTTCAATTGGAGTTAATCCTTGTTTTTGAGCTTTGGCGACTTTTTCCTTATTCCAAAAATTACGGTATTCCTTAATCATTTTATCCCGGAACTTTTCAGCTGTTGTGTTCCAATAAATCTCATACGTATTCGGAATAAACATTACCAAAATATTCTCTTCATTGAACCCGTTTTCTTTCAAGAAAATAGAATCTTTGAACGAATTCAATAATGATAAACTGTCGGCTTCAATTTGAGAACTCACACGTCCCGCTAAATTTTCTACACGTTCCTGATTATTGAAAGCCAATTTTACAGGCGAATTAAGTCTCAAGGTTTTTACCAATTCATAACTGTTCATTCCTTTTGTGAATAGAAAACGCCCCGGAATCACATTGTCAGAATAACCTCTTTTATTGGCCACCATTTCAAAACGTTCCATATTATCCACATAAGGTGCAATTATCTTTTTGACATCCTCGTATTTTGAATCAGTGGGGACATAAACAAACACTTCTTTATCTTCAAATTTTGTATTGGCGGCAAAAATCTGACGTAAAATAATCAGTCCGTAAATCATTAATATGGATATTAAAACAACAGACGTAATCGTGATGATTTTCTTGATATTCATAGGTGGTATTATTTTTTTCTTGGAATCATGATACGACCATTCTTCCTATATACTTGATTTTTAAATGATATTGTTTCAAAACTAAAAAATTTAAAATTTAGTATTGACTAATTGAAAAATTGCTTCGTCTTTATAAATTCCGTTCACAAAGGTCCAGTCTTTCTTTACACCAATCATTTCGAATCCAAATTTAGTAAAAAGTGCTATACTAGCTTCATTTTCGGTACCAATATTTGCATATAACTGGTGTAAATTAAGATTACAAAAAGCATATTCGATTAATAACCCCAATGCTTCTGAACCAATATTCTGTTTTCGGTTTTCGTTGTCTTGGATAACAATACCAACTCCTGCCCTATTATTCTTTGGATCAAAATCAAATAAATCAATTAAACCCAAGGCCGGAAAATCCTGATCCTGACAAATAGCCAATCGCAATTGCTTGGCTTCATAAATATCCTGATGGGCATTTTCTAAATATTGTTTGACCAAAAACCGGCTGTACGGCGTATGCGTATTACTGACTTCCCAAATGCTCTGGTCGTTTTCTATGGCATATACAAACTCCAAATCATTGGGTTCTAATGCACGAATATAGATGTTGTCGCCTTTTAATGTTTTCATTTAGGTATTTGGTTCTTGGTTTTGGGTTTTAGTTAAATCTCAATCGTTCCTTTAAATACAAATTCCGCTGGTCCTTTCAAGAAGACATTAGTAAACTGTTCTTCTTTTTTATCAAAAGAAACGACTAATTTTCCGCCTTCAACATTCAAATCAATTTCCGAAGCATTCGTTTTTCCTAAAACATTCATCGCAATTGCAACTGCCGTCGCTCCTGTTCCGCAAGAAAGTGTTTCATCTTCTACACCTCTTTCATATGTTCGTAACGAAAAAGTGGTGTCGTCAATTTGTTTGACAAAATTGATGTTACTTCCTGTTTTCCCATACAAATCTCCGTATCGGATCGCGGCTCCATTTTCCCTGATATTGTAATTTTCTAAATCGTCTACCAATTGCACATGATGCGGCGAACCCGTATTTAGAAAAACATAATCTAAACTTACTTTTACCTGATCAACATCAATCATTTGAAGTGAAACCAATCCGTCATCCCCAATTGTTGCGTGGTGCAAACCATCTGTTGCTATGAAAGTAGTTTCATTCTCGATTATGTTCAGCTTTTTGGCGAAAGCCACTAAACATCTGCCACCATTACCACACATGGAACTTTGGTTTCCATCAGAGTTGTAATAGACCATTTTGAAATCTGTAGTCACTGCGAGATCTGAAGCAATCGCATCATTTTCCAATAAGATAAGACCATCGCCGCCTATTCCAAAACTTCTGTCACATAAATTTGCAATGAGTTGTATATTTTCTTTTGGGAAAAATTCCGAACGGTTATCAACCATTACAAAATCATTTCCTGTTCCTTGGTATTTATAAAATTCTAGTTGCATTTTAATTTGTATTGATTCCAACAAAAGTACGAACTATTAATGAAATGTTAATCACTGTTAAAGAGCGTTAAACTGTATTTTAACAAAGCAATTTAGTTTTATTTTTACGAATAAATATCTTTAAAAACGATTTTAATATGAAAAAATTTTCAACTTTATTTTTAGTTTCGTTGTTGAGCGGAGCCATGACTCTTGGAGCTTACAAATTATTATTTGACACCAATGGATATTTTTCTAATGACAAAATTTCAGCAGTTACCATGGCATCGAATTCTTATGGCAAGAAAGTCGGATTATCCGCAGATGTGATTGATTTTACTGAGGCTGCAGAAAAAACCATCCATACGGTTGTTCACGTAAAAAACGTTTCGCGACGAACAATAACGAATCCCATGTTAGAATATTTCTATGGTTATAAAGGCGGACAATCGCAAGAACAGGTTGGGACGGGCTCTGGAGTAATTATTTCGGAAGATGGGTATATCGTAACCAACAATCACGTAATCAAAGGTGCGTCTGAAATTGAAATCACCTTAAACAACAAAAAATCATATCAGGCAAAACTCATTGGAACCGATTCAAAAATGGATATTGCCTTATTAAAAATTGACTCGGAAGAGAAATTACCCTATACCATTTTTGCCAATTCTGATGCGGTGAAAGTCGGCGAATGGGTTTTGGCAGTCGGAAATCCGTATAATTTAACGTCCACGGTAACCGCCGGAATTGTTTCGGCGAAAGCCAGAGATTTAGACACTAGCGGAATCCAATCTTTCATACAAACAGATGCTGCAGTAAACCCAGGAAACAGTGGTGGCGCCTTAGTGAACACGCGTGGTGAACTGGTAGGAATCAACACTATGATTTCGTCCATGACAGGTTCTTACGTAGGTTATTCCTTTGCGGTGCCTTCTAACATTGCCCGAAAAATCATTGAAGATTTAATGGAATTTGGGAATGTGCAACGTGGAATTCTGGGGGTTGAAGGTGGCGAATTAAACGGAACTGCTTCTAAAGAATTAGGGATTTCTCAAACGCAGGGATTCTACATTAATAAAGTAACAAAAAATTCCGGTGCTGAAAAATCAGGACTCAACAAAGGCGACATCATTATTAAATTAGACGAACTGAATGTTGCTACTTTTGCTGATCTTTCTGGATACATCAACACAAAAAGACCCAATGATAAAGTGCAGGTGACATACATCAGAGAAGGAAAAACGAAAAGCATTCCTGTAATTCTGAGCAAAAATGAATTTTTTAGTACGGAATTCAAAGGCATTGAATTAGAAAACATTGAGGCAGTTGACAAAAAGAAATTCAAAATTGATTACGGCGTGCGAATTAAATCCATCAACAGCCAAAATTTGAAACAATACGAAGACGAGTTGATAGGAAATATTATTTTGAGCATTGACAATATCAAAGCTACTGATGTGGAAACGGTGTCTAAACTTTTGAATAAAAAAGAGGAAAGCCAAACGGTACGTATTGAAATGATTAATAAAAACGGTGAAGTACTGCGCGTGATTCTCTAACGCAATACTCTTTTCGAAAACTAAAGCCATCTTAAAAAATTAAGATGGCTTTTTATTTTGCAAATAATTGACAAAATAGCTTACGAAATCGATTGAAATGGGTATTTTTGCGCCAAATTTTAAAAAATACATTAACTTATTTTCACTAAATTTTTAACATGGACACCACAACTTTATACGAAAAAGAAGTTTCTTTTCAAGCCGACAGAAGACGTGCGGGAGTAAAACTGATTAAAATCATCAGCGATTTATGGTACGACAAATCAATTGAAATGGTCTTATTTCGCAATCAATTAATTGACCGAAATGTCAGTGACATCATCAACCTGCATGAATATGCCGGAGAATTTGTGGGCAAACCCATTTCTATCTTTGATTCTGTTAAAATTGCAAAAGCTATTTTAGAATTGAATTTACCTCCTGCAAAATTAGACATTGGAAAACTTACGTATGAATACCATTTAGAAGATGAAAAATATCCTGATGCAAAGTATTTTGTAATTGACAAATTAAAGAACGCAAAAAACTCAGAGGAAATTCATCCAAAAGATGTTGTACTGTATGGTTTTGGGAGAATTGGTCGATTGCTTGCCAGAGAGTTAATGTCAAAAACTGGAAAAGGAAGTCAATTGCGATTGCGAGCAATTGTAACACGTGATAAAAATGATGCTACCACATTAGAAAAAAGAGCTTCCTTATTGCGATACGATTCTATTCATGGTGATTTTCAAGGATCTGTAACTGCTGATCCTGAAAATAATGCTTTGATCATCAACGGAACCACCGTACATGTCATTACTGCAAATGCGCCTGAGGAAATTGATTATACGCATTATGGAATTGACAATGCATTGGTTATTGACAACACGGGTGCTTTCACCACACATGAAGCTTTGACCAGACATTTAGTTTCTAAAGGTGCTGATAAAGTATTGCTTACCGCTCCAGGAAAAGGAGTACCAAATATTGTTCATGGCGTAAACCAAAATGAATATAATCCGGATGAAATCAACATTTTTTCGGCCGCATCCTGTACTACCAATGCAATCACGCCAATCCTGAAAGTTGTTGAAAATACATTGGGAGTTGTCAAAGGACATTTAGAAACCATTCATGCGTATACAAACGACCAGAATCTTGTGGATAATATGCACAAAAAATACCGTCGTGGAAGAGCTGCAGCATTGAATATGGTGATTACCGAAACGGGCGCCGGAAGTGCTGTTGCAAAAGCATTACCCTCATTGGAAGGAAAATTAACCTCAAATGCGATTCGGGTTCCGGTTCCTAACGGTTCATTGGTAGTTTTGAATCTGGAAGTTTCAAAAACAACTTCGGTTAAAGAGATCAATGCCATCATGAAGAAATATGCATTGGAAGGGGAATTGGTTGAGCAAATAAAATATTCCATGAATAACGAGTTGGTTTCTTCGGATATTGTAGGAACATCAGCTCCTGCCATTTACGACAGTAATGCCACAATCGTTTCAAAAGACGGAAAAAACATCGTGTTGTACATTTGGTATGATAACGAATACGGATACAGCCACCAAGTAATCCGATTAGCAAAATACATTGCCAAAGTAAGACGTTTTACGTATTACTAGCCTGCCGTTTACAGGTTGTGGATTGCAGTTGTAATTTTTTTATTTTTAGTTTTTAGTCTCATTAGTTTTAAATTTAAAGCAATAGCAACCCAACCTGAATTTAATAGAAAATCCGTCGCGTTATCAAAACGAGACGGATTTTTTTGTTTTGGTTTTTTTATTACACTGAATTAGCACGCAGATGACGCGGATTTAGCAGATTTTTTTATTAAGTGTTACTGTCATTATTGTACCGAATTAGTACGCAGATGACGCGGATTTAGCAGATTTTTTTATTAAGTGTTACTGTCATTATTATACCGAATTAGTACGCAGATGACGCGGATTTAGCAGATTTTCACTGATCTTCCCTGATTTTAAAAAAATCAAACTTGAAAAATGAATATATCAACCCTTCTACAATTCACGAAAAACCATTTACTTTTTACTTCTTACTTCTCACAATTCACTTCTCACAACTCACTTTTCACAAAAAAACTACTCCTTAGCTTTTGTCAAATAATACACCGGTATCCCAATCAACATTATCAAAACACCCCAACCACTGGTACTGGTTTTAGTATACAATAAAGCGATACAAATCGCCGTAGCAATAATTAGGTAAAGGCCTGGTAAAAATGGATATCCAAAAGCTTTATACGGTCTTTCGGCATTTGGCATTTTCTTGCGAAGAATAAATATCCCTAGGATAGTAAGGATGTAAAATATCAAAACGATGATGACTACAAAGTCCAATAAATCACCGTATTTTCCCGTGAGACACAACGCCGATGCCCAAATACACTGCGCCCAGATAGACCAAGCCGGAACACTGGCTTTATTCAGTTCAGCTGCTTTCTTGAAGAAAACACCGTCTTGTGCCATCGTGTAATACACTCTGGCACCCGCCATAATCAATCCGTTATTGCAGGCAAAAGTCGAAATCATAATCATCACAGCGATTATTAATGTTCCCACCGAACCAAAAATACTTTGCGAAGCCACAACAGCCACGCGATCAGATTCTGCCGTTGCAATTTCGTACAAAGGCACCACCGCCAAGTACATGAAATTAGCCAAAATATAAATCACACTTACCATTAAGGTTCCCAAGAATAAACTCAGTCCCACATTGCGTTTTGGATTTTTTATTTCTCCGGCGATAAAAGTCACTCCTTCCCAAGCCACGCTGGAGAACATCGAACCTACTAATGCTGCCGAAATTCCAGATATCAAAGCCGTTCCGCTGATGGGCAACCAAGAACCTGTTTCTACATTCAGTGTTTGTGAAGTCCAGGCATTCGTCCAGTTCGCGTCCCACACTTCTGCTTTGGCAGCCATAAAACCAAAAATAATCAAACCTGCCAACGATAGAATTTTGATAACCGTCAGAACCGTTTGCAAAATCTTCGAGTTTTTCACCCCGCGACTGTTGATGTAACTCAGCAAAATAATGGTGAAAATAGAAACAATCTGAGCCGCATTGAGTTTGAAATCCCCTATTTCATATAAAATATTCTTATCACTTAAAGGTGCGTACAAATAGGCGGCAAATTTGGCAAAAGCCACGCCCACGGCAGCAATGGTACCGGTTTGTATCACGGCAAAAAAGCTCCAACCGTACAAGAAACCCACCAGTTTCCCGTAGGCTTCCTTGATGTACACATATTGACCACCCGCTTTTGGAAACATCGCGCTCAACTCGCCATAACTCACGGCGGCAATCACCGTAATGGAGCCAGTAAGCACCCACATCGCAATCAACCAACCGGCAGAACCTAATTGCCGCACCATATCCGAGCTTACAATAAATATCCCGGAACCTATCATAGAACCCACCACAAGCATGGTTCCGTCGAGCAGTCCTAATTCTCTTTTAAAATCGTCTGGTTTTTGGTCTTCCATATTCTTTGTTTTGGAGTTTTGGTTTTAGTTGGCTAAAGATATACTTTTTTTGGAAATTTCATAAAAGGAATGGGGAAAGTGACAGCAAAGTGAAAAGTGAATTATGAGTGGTGAAGAGTGAGATTATTCTTTTGGGCGTGACCCTGCAATAGCTTTGTCGTTCCTCCTCGCCACTTTGGGTCGGGCGGTACGCTGTATCTTTATTTTCTTAAAAAAAGAAAATAAAGGATGCCGCTTCCCTCCCTCACGCAAACTGCAATAAAAAAGACATATATTATTTTGTAGAAAAATTGTAAGAAAAATTTAATATATTTGAAAAAATATAAGGTGCAATTCAATAGCGAAAATCTACCCGATTAGGGGTGTGTATAGCCGTAATTTTGTGGCGAGTATAAACAAGTTCACGGTAATTCAGCCCAAAATATAATAACAAATGATAAATATTAGAATCGTAATATTTCTTCTGATTTCAAATTATTGTGTTGCGCAAAATATAAATTTCAATTTAGGGAAATCGAAAGAATTAAACTATTATTCAGAAATACCTTTTGAATATGTTAATGGAAAAATAATAGTTTCAGTATTAATAAATGAAAATAAATATAGATTTTTATTAGATACAGGTGCACCAAACTTAATAACAAAAAGGTTAAGTAATATTTTAAATCTTGAAAGTTTGCAGGAATTAAAAATTAGTGATGCAAATCAAATAAAGTCAACAATGAATATTGTTCAATTACCAAATTTGACAATAGGTAGTATTATTTTTGAAAATTCAGTTGCCTTATCTTCGCAAGACGAAAATAATTTAGTATTTGATTGTTTTGAAATTGATGGTTTTATTGGAAGTAATTTATTGAGAAACTCGATTATTCAAATTGATGTTAAAAATAAAATATTAATAATAACTAATGATCTTAAAAAACTTCACTTAAACAGTGAAAATAGTTCAAAACTATCATTATTTGGGCAACAAAGTAGTCCTTTTATATGGTTAAAATTAACGGGCTCAAAAGATAGTGGCAAAGAACAAGTACTATTGGATACAGGAATGAAAGGTTTTTATGATATTTCACATAAAAATTATATAAAATTTAAAGATGAAAAAATTTTCAGTGAAGTTGCAAATGGAAAAGGTTCAGAAAGCATTGGATTAAGCGGGACTTCTCCAGAAAGTGAACAGGTAAGATTACTACTTAAACATATTAAGATTGCAAATTCAGCTTTCCTAAATATATCGACTACAACTACAAATGATAATAATTCGAGGATAGGAATTGGCTTATTCGAAAATGGTATAGGTACAATTGATTTTATTAACAAAAAATTTTATTTTGAACAATATGAACATAATAAAGATTTAATCGAAAAATATTTACCGTTTTCGCGGACAATAATAAATAATAAGCTCTCCATCGGTATTGTCTGGGATGAAAAATTGAAAGCTAAAATAAATTACGGTGACGAAATCATTGAAATTAATGGCAAATACTACGAAAACTATAAATTATGTGATTTTATTAATAAATCAATTTTTGAGAATATAACAGTTTCAGAAATAAAAATAAGAAATAAAAAAGGTGAGATTAACATAATAACATTGTAAAAAATTACTACAAAAAACTGTATTGATATAGTGTGTAATTCCATACAACATTTCAAAGCAGCGGAACATTATAAAAAATCAAACTAAAAATGAAATACGCTGAATTTAATATCGACTCAAATAAAATAGAATTCTGTAACTCTATTTTTGGAATTGAAAGTGTTTTACTGAATGGAAAAAGAATTTCTAAAAAGTTTTCTTTTTCTGGAATCACCCATGACATAAAACTACACGCCAGAGATTTAATATTGGAATCAAAATACAAACAATTCGAGAAAAAAGAAATCAAACTTGAATTAAAGGAAAATGGCCTATTGCTCAAGGAACAATTTGTAAAAATAGAGAAAAAGCAAAGATTTTTTTGGTTTCTAATTGGAATAGGCTTGGGAATTGCACTCTATAAACTTACTAATTTACTTTTGGAATATTTGTATCAATAAGGTATCTAAAACCTGAACAAAAGCGACATGAAGTTTCTTTTTATGAAAAAACAAAACTTAAAATAATACCGCTATTCCTCTAGCTAATTTTTATTTCTTTCCCAGAAATAAAACGTACTTTAGTGCTGCTTTCCTAACGCTATTCTAGCTTTAAAACCAAAACAGGAAACGTATCATTTAGCACTAAAAATTATGAATACATTAAAATTAGGATGGACAGGTCTTGGCAACATGGGAAACCCGATGGTTATGAACCTACTCAAAGCGGGTTTTGAAGTATCCGTTTTCAATCGTACCAAAGAGAAAGAAGCGCCATTACTGGCTGCAGGAGCAAAATCTGCCAGCAGTTTACAAGAACTTATAGAAAATTGCGACGTAATTTTGACGATGTTGTCCAATGATGCAGCCGTAAAAGAAGTTTTTGAGGGACCAACAGGTTTATTGTCTAAAACCACTCCTGGCAAAACCATCATCAATATGAGTACGGTTGCTCCAGAAACCTCGCGTTATTTAAACACCATTTGCAACCAACATAACGTACATTTCATAGATGCTCCCGTTTCTGGAAGTGTAAAACCGGCACAAGACGGAACTTTGGTCATTCTTGTCGGCGCTTCAACTGAAGACTACGAATTAGCCAAACCGATATTTGACGTTTTGGGTAAAATTGCGATTCACGTAGGCGAACCTGGCGTGGCAAGTTCAGCTAAATTAGCCATCAATTATTTATTAGGATTGAACCTTCTAGGAATAGCCGAAACGGTTTTATTTGCCGAGAAAAATGGCGTAAGCAAAGAAGACATGCTCAACATCATCAATCAAGGCGCTTGCGGCAACGGAATCACGAATATAAAAACACCTTCCATACTCAACGATTCTTATCCGGCAGCATTTGCGTTGAAACATTTAGTCAAAGACTTAAGACTGGCCAAAGAAGCCGGACTTAATTCCCCGTTGATTCATCCTTTGTACGACAGTTATGCTGCAGCAGAACAAGAAGGATTAGGCGATCAAGATGTTATGGCGATTATTAGCAGTTTAAAAAATAAGTAGTATCCGGAACTTTTATGAAAACCATTATACCACTTCCTTCTCTCGTGTAAACCGCAATAGCATGCTTTTTATCTTTTTCATTAAATTGTAAGAAAAATTAGTGCACTTTAGGAGCTGTAAAAATTTTCGCAAATCCATCCAAATATTGGATGCTTTGCGAAAGTTTGTTTTGGTTATAAAGAAGTTGGCAGAAATGCAACCGAACCGACTAAAACTAACTACCAATAGGCAAATATCTGTTGTAGATTTAGATAAATTTCAAAAAACAACTATTGGACATGCTAACTTAGTAATCACTTTTATTAAAATGAAAAAATTAAATCCTTCAATAAAACATCATTTACTAATCGGAATTTTTATCACTGTTTGGTTTTTTATTTTCGCTTTTTTTATTAGGCCATTTGACGATGGAACAATAAGTTTAAATGTATGGATTCTTATAAGTGTTGGATTTAGCCTAATTTCATTTCTATGCTATGGATTAATTGCTATAATTCAAAGAAGTGTTTATCAAAAAGCATCAAAATGGAATATTGTTTTTGAAATAGTTACTCTTATGCTTTTTCATTTACTTTTTTTAGTATTTACATATGTCTATTACAAATGTCCAATTTTAAATGGAGGATATAGTTTTTTTGATTTTTTACGAGTAATAATTCTTAAATCAGCCTTAATTTCAACTCCAATTATAGTTTTGGCTAGGATATATTCTGTTAAGCTAATTCCAATGCAAGATGAAAATATAATTATTAAAGGCGAAAATAAATTAGATATTTTAAAAATAAGAAAAAACGCCTTGGTTTGTGTCTCTAACTCTCAGAATTATGTCGAACTCTTCTATACAGAAGACAACCAAATAAAAACAAAATTAATTCGCAGTACGCTTAAAAAAGTTCATAAAGATTTTGATTTTTTAGTTCAAATCCATCGCTCACATTTAATAAATCCAACGCATTTCAAAGCTTGGAAAAATCAAGACACCATATTTCTGACTCAAATTGAACTGCCTGTTTCTAAAAATTATAAGGAGCATTTATTGTCCTTATAATTTCCGTACCTAAAACTGCATATTTCATACCTAATCACTCAACACACGTTATATCACAGTGGTTTTTCATTTATTTTTGCCTCTCAAATCAAAATAAATAATTTATGAAAAAACTATGGTTTAGGAGATTTCTCTATGCCGTCATGATATTGTTAGTCATTCTTATTGGCATTTTTATATGGGCAGATAATGAATTACATAAGGTTTTGGGCAAATCAACTGAAGTAATAAATATTTCTTCAATTGTTAAACCATCTAAAATAATTCAAATAAAAAACACCAACGTACTTTCAGAAGATTGTACTTATTTTATTAAAAATCAAGATGTAATTATTAAAAATGGAAAGATAATTCGTTTAGGCATAAATCAACTAATGGATAGCACTTCTATCATTATTGATGGTACAAATAAATATTTGATTCCAGGTCTTATAGATTCTCACGTTCATTTAAAAGAAAGTAAGAATGATTTATTTTTATATTTAGCTAATGGTGTAACTTATGTTAGAGAAATGGCTGGAAGACCTATAACTTTAGAATGGAGAAAGTCGTTACAGAATAATGGCATTGGACCACGAATGTTTATCGCCTCTCCACCAATATATAGTGAGAGTGGATTAACCGGATATTATTATAGTTGGACTAGACAGTCCATCAATTATTCAATTAAAAGTGATGCGCAAAAGGAGGTAAAAAGAATAAAAGAACAAGGCTATGATGCAGTTAAAATGTATGGTTTTGTTACTCCGGAAATGTTTAAAACAACACTAGAGATTGCCCAAGAGAACAATATTCCTGTCATTGGTCATATCCCTTTAGTTAATTTAAAAACTTTTTATCAATCAGGTCAAAAAGAGATTGCTCACATTGAAGAAATAACTGTAAAAAATATGGATGATTTCGGAAAATCAATTTCTAAAAACCCAAAAGAATACATCAATTTTTTAAAGGCACATTCAGACCAAATTGCAAAAAAGTTAAAAGAGAACAATATTAGTGTTACTTCAACTATTTCGTTAATTGAAAGTCTTCCAAAACAAAGATTTGCCTTAAAATCTAAGCTTAAAGAAATAGAATTAAAATATGCCAATCCTAAAATTATTGAAGGAACTCCACTTTATAAATTAGGCTGGTTACCAAGTAAAAATGGATATGAATATGATGGAAAAGATGAACCCGAAGCAAGAAAAATATCATTAGCTTTTTGGAATACTTATGCAGAAGCTATTCATATTATGACAAAAGCATTGGTTGATAATAAAGTTACAATTATGGCAGGAACAGACGCCAATGTAGCAACTGTTGTCCCAGGATTTTCTCTTCATAATGAATTAGAATCTTTATCTAAATCGGGAATGACAAACTCACAAGCACTCTATTCGGCAACCGTAGCACCAAGTAGTTGGATGAAAAGCAATACTGGAAAAATTAAAATAGGCTATAATTCAGATTTAGTGATACTTACAAAAAATCCATTAGAAGATATTAAAAACACAAAGACTATTGAATATGTGTTTTTTGACAAATATATGATTGGTAAAACCCAAATCTCAACTACTCTAAAAGCAATAGAAAAAGCGAATAATGAAAATAGAAATATAAAAATTAACGAATATATTAAGTAAAAAAAAGCACTATTCGCTACAGCTAGGGTTCCTATGTAAAGCAGACTTAAGTTATTAACAACTTTTTAAACTGAGCGATATCTTGATGTTTTTCGAGTAAAAAATGCCATCCCCAGCGGCTTGTTGGAAAAGTTGGAAACAA